>JAUWLI010000017.1 GCA_030613765.1 Phycisphaerae bacterium | reverse complement strand
AATAATATCGGCAATACGCCGGGGTTGAAAGATATTTGGTACCTTGCGTTTCTCGTGCCGCTGGCTTGCGGGGCAGGGGTTACTTTCGGTTGCGGCGGGGCAAAATTGTGGAAAAGGTTTGTGGCTGCGACTGTCTGCGGTATCGCACTTGGGCTGCTTTATACGGTAGTCTCGGGCCTGCTGGTCAAGAAAATACCGGTTGGCGATATTGCTGCGGACTGCGTCTGGCCCGTATTCGTCTTCGCTATTATCTCAACTATCGGAGCGATAATTACAGAGCTGAGGCTGCCTGAGCCGAAGCTTAAAAATCCTGATTGAAAAACTTAGACGGCGCTATTTATGTGCTTATAAAGCACTTTTTGCATTTTATTTGGTTTGACAAATCCCCGAAGTTATGGTAAAGTAGGTTTCAGCTTCTTTGAGGGATTTTTTCTTCTGTTATATGCGATTGTAGGTCGTAGTTGGTGTAGTTCGGCTTAGGTAGGATTTATGGGGGCAAGGAGGACAGTAGAATGAGTGGGACGAGGAATTCAAATCTGTTGGGGAAAATTACTGTATTATTAATCATCTGCTGTTGTAGTCTTTCGGCCCAAGCCAAATACGGCGGCGGTAGTGGCACTTCGAATGACCCATATCTTATTTATGATGCAAATCATATGCAGGCTATAGGGGCTGATGCTAATGACTGGGACAAGCATTTTAAGCTTATGGCGGATATAGATTTGGGTGAGTTTGATGGGAAGGAGGGGAGGCCGGTGTTCAATATCATTGGCACAGGCTTCATTCAGCTTGGTGGCATGTGGCCTATTCTTGTCAGTACCCCGTTTACAGGTACTTTCGATGGTAGCTACCACAAGATTTTGAATTTTACTTATAGTTACACAGGTATATATATAATAGGACTTTTCGGGGTTGTTGATGGAGAAAACGCAGAGATTAAAAATTTGAGACTGATTGACCCTAATGTTGCAGTGGAAGCCCATGCTGGCTCACTGGTAGGCTATTTAGTAAATGGAACAATCACCGACTGTTATGTTGAGGGCGGCAGCATTACGGGGGATCGCGGTCTAGGTGGTTTGATCGGTTCAACCGGCAGTACCACCCAAATCTCCAACTGCCATGCCACTGGTAATATTTTGGGACAGTATGACATCGGCGGGTTGATAGGATACAATGGGGGAATAGTATCCAAATGCTACTCAGCAGTTTCCGTCATTGGCAATGCTCATATTGGTGGGTTGGCGGGACATAATTCTGGAACCATATCCGACTGCAATTCAGCCGGTGACATCTTTGGGGTGAGCTATGTTGGTGGACTGGTAGCAAACAATAAAGGTAGAATCGACAACTGTTTCTCCACGGCTTCAGTCAGGAGTGATAGCTATGCTGTCGGTGGTCTGGTAGGTTCAAGTTCTGGAACAGTATTTAACTGCTATGCTACGGGCAGCGCTTCTGGAGACCATGCTGTCGGCGGGCTATTTGGAGTAAATTGGAGTGGAATAGTAACCAACTCCTATGCCTGTGGCAGCGTTTCGGGAAATACTGATGTCGGCGGATTGGTAGGAAAGGTTCTCAAGTATGGTACGGTTACCCAGTGCTATTCAACCGGCAACGTTTCAGGAGATGATAGTGTCGGCGGGCTGGTGGGAGAAACTGTGTTGATAGCGACTATATCCAACTCCTATGCAGCCGGATATGTCACGGGTAATACAAATATTGGCGGCCTGACAGGATATGATAATAGTAGTTTCTATACTAAATGTTTTTGGGATAATACAGTTAATCCATTACTCACAGGTGTTGGAAATACGACCGATCCTAATGTGATCGGAGAATCCTCTGCGAACATGCAAACCAAAAGTACCTTTATCGAAGCAGGATGGGACTTTGCAGGTGAATATGAGAACGGCCCCAGTGATGATTGGGCCGAGCCTAACGCCGGTGGGTATCCGATTCTATGGTGGCAACTGTCGCCTTTGCCGGTTCTGCCAACTTTTTCAGGTGGTACTGGAGAACCTAATGATCCCTACCTGATCTTGACAGCAGCGGAATTGAACCATATCGGCCACAATCAAAGACTGATGGGAAGACATTTTCGGTTAATCAATGATATTGACTTAGCCGGTACTGAGTTTTTCATAATTGGCAATAATGTGTTTCCGTTCACTGGTACTTTTGATGGTAATGATAGGATGATCTCTAACTTCACTTATAGGTCTTCAAATGAGGTTGAGGCAGGGTTCTTTGCCTGTATTAGCAACATACATGCAGAAATCAAGGATCTGAATCTGACGGTTTCCTGCATCGAAGCACAAACAGCTGATAATGTCGGCACACTGGTAGGGAGATTAGAATACGGCACCATCAGCGGCTGCCACGCTGATTTGACCAATGTATCCGGTAAAAGGTATGTTGGTGGCTTGGTGGGATTTAATAGGAATGGTACAATCTTGAACTGCACTTCATCAGGTAGTGTTTCTGGCGGTGGTCAGGGCTTTAATCTCGGCAGTGGTTACGTTGGCGGCTTGGTTGGATCAAATTCCGGAATTATCTACAACTGCACTTCAGCCAGTAGCGTCATTTCGGGGAATGATGACGCAGTTGGTGGGCTGGTCGGTAGGCATATGCATATATACAGATCTGACTTTGAAATCCGTGACTGTTACACCACAGGGTTGGTTTCTGCAAATCGATGGGTCGGCGGACTTGTTGGAGAGAATATGGGACCGATACGCAGCTGTGGCTCATCGAGCAGCGTCTCAGGAAATAATGAGGCTGGCGGACTTGTTGGATACAATAATTCAACGATTAGAAATTGTTATTCAACAGGCAGTATTTCAGGAATAACTTACGTTGGCGGATTTGCTGGGCGCAATAGGTATAAGATCTCCAATTGCTATTCACAAGGTGGTGTTTTGGGAAATAACAGGGTCGGTGGACTTGTAGGATTTAGTGATAAAGAAGTATCCAACTGCTATTCGGTAGGCAGGGTTACCGGAGCAACGGATGTCGGTGGACTCGTGGGATTAAATGATGGTGGGTCAGTTTCCAATTCATTCTGGGATATTGACACTAGCTGGCAGGAAACCAGTTCTGGTGGGATGGGTAAGATGACAGCCGAAATGCAGATGATGAGCACTTTTACTGATGCCGGCTGGGATTTTGTCGGAGAAACCGCGAATGGGACGGACTATATATGGAGGCTTTGTGAAGATCTCGTCGGTTATCCTCGGTTAGCATGGGAATTTCCGTTGGGCGATTTTCTCTGTCCGGATGGAATTAATTTCGTTGATTTTTCGTTTTTTGCAGAACACTGGGCCGAAGATAACTGCGCTGTATCGAATGATTGCGACGGCAGAGACCTTGACCAGCTCGGCTCTGTAGATATCAAGGATCTTAGAATCTTTGCTGATAACTGGCTGAGAGGTTTTTGACAATTGAGTATCAGAGCGGTGGATGGAGGGGAAATAGGGCGGCAGGAAGGGGAATTTAGAATAGTGTAGAATTGGTGGTCAAAAAAAATCCATTTTTGGTCATTTTTTTTTGTTTACTTTTGTTTGGTAATCTGTTAACATATTGTAATGTTTGCCTGTCCCTTAGGGGCCGGCAGGCAAACGTAAACCGCCGGCAGGCGTCGGATTTTGCGGAGAACCGCAAGTCGTAAGCTGCAGCGCAGCAAGGACATAGGGCCAGCCAGCCTAAGTTTTGAACATTTTTATTTTGGTAATTAGGATTTGTTTAGAGTTTAGAGCTTAGAATTTAGGATTTCAGTATGCTGGATAACTCCTTACCCAATATGATGATACAGTCAAAAACAAATAATCATTTATCATTAATCATTTGGCTTGGGGTACTCTACAACTGTAGAGGACATTCTACAAATGTCGTGGGTTCTCTACAAATCAAACTTTTTATGCAAAACAAAGCCAAATTCCGAAAAAGTCAAGTGAACGTAACCGATTTTATAACAAGAGATTATGAACAAATAGACACTTGGTCCTGTGGGAAAAAACAAAGCCAAACAAACCCAAACAAAGCCAAACTCAAAAAGGGTAAAATGAACGTAACATCTTACATAACAAAGGGATATGAAAATATATCAAATTGGGTAATTTGTAAAAACGAACCCAAAACGAACCCAATTTCAGAGGAAATATATGCTATTGCGTATGACGATTAACTCCCGGCGTCTATTTGCGATTCCTGCCCACCATTGGATAAATGGAGGCCGGATTGCCCGACAACAAAAACCTGATTTTGTGATAGACTTTTTAGTTTTTCACCTTATAATACTGCGTTTTGGGCGGTTTTGTGTTAGTTTATCTCTTGAGGTAAGCTTGAATTTATGCGAAAATTACGGCCCGTTTAATCTCTTATTTCTTTTGGAGGTATGTTTCTGATATGTCAGAAGATTATAACTGCCTGTGTGACGATTTTTATATCGATATGCACATCAATACCGAGCTTGACTTGCCAACCGAGCGCGATACCATTCTGAACTTTTTCGAGCGGATACAAAAACAATTTCCATCCATGTGCAGTTTCTACCGCCGGGAAAGCAACGAGTACTGCCTGGAAGAGGACCGCAATACCGGCCAATACCGCTGGATTGCTATGGAAACAGACCGAATCGGGTCCGGCGTCGTCAATCCCTCGAACTTCGAAGACGCTTACAGCCAGGACAGATTAGTGCTGGAGCTTGCCCCCTACATGCTCGGCATAAACCATCTTGATATCGATTCGCTGGATGTTACTTTGGCGATGGATTTCGATTACATCGGCAGCCAAGATGAGATTATCGCCGAGGCGCTGTTCGGCTCAACGGCGTTTAGCTGCCTCCTGGACATGCCTTCTGCCAGCCCGGTCAGCTTTTCTCCGGCGGTGGTGGTGGCGCTATCGGAGGATTGCCGTACGCAGGCACGAGTCAGCGTAGAGTCAAAAACAGGCATCATGGAGAACGGAAAGCAAAAGTCCAGATCGGATGAAGCAATAAGCCTTTTCTTTACAATCCGGCAATATCCATCGAGTACGGAAAAATTTGACGCAATGACCTCTTTCGAACACCAATGCCGGCTGGCGGAGGAACTCATGGCTGAAAAAATCATCCCCAACTTCGTGCAGCCCTTAACAAGCGTTATCGCTCAAAAACGAATAAAGTAGGTTTATAATAAGGTCTTAATATGGCTATCGAAGCACGTATAAGCAAATTCAAAAGAAACGGCCTTATTATCTGGATTGTCGCCTGTATTGCAGTCGCGACCTATTGCGCTTACGATGGATATTTTAACGAAAAGTTCAAGACAAAACACACCAATGAAGACGGCACGCCGGACAGCACTCTTGCATTCAATCGGAAATCTCCACCGTTGTTTTTCGGGGCCGGTTTACTTCTGGGTGCATACTGGTTTGCAATTAGAAATAAAAAACTTATCGCCGACGAAAACGAGCTTGTCATAAACGATAAACAAAGAATCCCTTATGATTCCATCCAAAAAATAGACAAAACCTATTTTAAGAAAAAAGGGCGGTTTGTTATCACCTACAAAGGCGAAAACGGCAAGGAAGTGAACCGTAAAATAAATGACAGGCAATACGACAACCTGGAACCCATTTTGGACCACTTAGTGTCAAAAATCACTTGAACATTATAACAATGGGATTTAGAATTTGAGCGTTTAGCCGCAATAGGCTGTATCCATGAGCTGTTGCGGTTTATCTTTGTGAACATAGAAGGGTATTTGAATTCTAATCGGGACGACCCGGGAGTAAGTAAAAAATGAATTGTTGTGTAGTCGGTTTGCAGTGGGGCGACGAGGGTAAAGGCAAAATTGTGGATATCCTCGCCGAGAACAGTGATATAGTGGTTCGCTACAGCGGCGGTGCCAATGCGGGCCATACGGTTGTGGTAGGTGACAGCAGATTCGCTCTGCACCTTTTGCCCAGCGGTTCAATTCGGCCCGATACAACCTGCGTAATTGCAAACGGCGTGGCCCTGGACCCGGAAACCTTGATCGGGGAACTCGAAACACTTGGACAAAAAGGTATTACGCTTAACGAGCGGCTTTTTATCAGTGGAAACGCGCACCTGGTCCTTGATTATCACAAGGCCGAAGATCAGTTGCGGGAAGAGTCTCTGGGCAAAAACAAACTCGGGACAACCGTTCGAGGCATCGGCCCGTGTTATGCAGATAAAGTAGGCAGAAGCTATGCGGTGCGTATGGATGATTTAACAGACCTTGAGAATCTGAAGGTCAAGCTGCAAGCCATCGTGGACTACAAGAACAAGATATTTGCCGCTCTTTATGACGCGGAGCCAATAAGTGCCGGGCCGCTATTAGAGAAGTGTAAAACTTATGCAGAGAAACTGACACCGTTTACAACCGATACAACGCAATTTCTGCATAAATCGATTGCCGAGGGCAAATCAATTCTCTTCGAGGGCGCGCAGGGATCCATGCTGGACCTGGACCACGGGACCTTTCCATTTGTGACCAGCTCGAACTCGAGTTCGCTCGGAATGCCGGCCGGCTGTGGAGTACCGGCTAAAATAGTGGACAAATTCATTGGTGTAATCAAGGCATACACAACAAGGGTCGGTGCCGGCCCCTTCCCCGCCGAGCAGGACAACGATATCGGCCAATACATCCGTGATAAAGGAAACGAATACGGAACGACCACCGGCAGGCCCCGCCGATGCGGCTGGTTCGACGCGGTCCCCGTATCCTACGCCATAACCATCGGGGCAATCGATTATATCGCGTTGCTGCACCTTGACACTTTGAGCGGCTTAAAAGAATTAAAAATCTGCAAAGCATATGAAATCGACGGAGAGCAAACGTGCTTTTTCCCAACAAATGCGGCCCAACTTTCACGGGCGACCCCAATTTATGAAACCGTCCCGGGGTGGGACGAGGAGATTACAGAGGTAAGAGATTTCAACGATTTGCCTTTGAATGCTCAAAACTACATTTGCCAGGTCGAAGAAATGACGGGAAAACCAGTTACAATCATAGGGGTGGGGCCAAAACGAAATCAAACGATATTCAGATAATTGAAACTCAAAGGAAAAACCGAAAACTGTTAAGTTCAAAAATTCCACCGTTTTTACGCTTTTAATTGTTAGTTTTAATGCAAAGCTTCGAAGAAAAACAAAAAAAAACGGCCAAACGTCTTGGGCTGGCGCCTGAACAGATTCCCCGCAATATTGCGATAATTATGGACGGGAACGGCCGATGGGCGCAGAAAAAAGACTTGCCACGTGCCGAGGGTCATCGCCAGGGTGGAAAGAGGGTCGAGGAAATAGCCCTGTGCTGCGTCGACCTTGGGATCGAATCTCTGACCATATATTCTTTCAGTATGGAAAACTGGGAAAGACCCAAAGCCGAAATCAATACCCTTATGCATCTGTATTCCCAATACCTTGTTGGGATTCGTCCTATGATGAAGAAAAACAAAGTAAAGCTAATTCACCTCGGCCGATTGGCTCAACTGCCTTCGGTGGTAAAAAAAGATCTTACAACAACCATGAAAATCACCGCCGGCAATACCGGTATGATACTTGCCATGGCACTGAACTACGGGGGCAGGGCGGAACTCGTAGATGCAGCCAAAACAATTGCACAACAATACAAAAAGGGTAAACTGCGTCTGAAAGATATCAACGAAGAGTGCATAAGCCGGCACTTATACACAGCTGGTTTGGCCGAACCGGACCTTTTGATACGCACGGCAAACGAAATGCGAATCAGCAACTTTTTGCTGTGGCAAATTTCATACAGTGAATTCTACGTTACCAAAACTTTCTGGCCTGACTTCAAACAAAAAGATTTGGAAAAAGCGATACTGGCCTACGCAAAACGCAGCCGACGCTTCGGCACTATCAAAAGCGCATCTCGTGGATCGTAACACTTATCTCGAACGAAATACAAGATACGAGAGATTATGCTCAAATACAGACTGCTTTACGGCACATTAATGACGGTATTCTTTACCGGCCTGGTCATTTTCGACGGATGGCTGGATGGCTCTTTGACTGCTTCGGCCGCCGACGACAGGACCGTACAGGGAACGATTCTCTGTATTCTTATTGCCGGCTTGATAATTCCTGCACAGCTCGAATTGTCCAGGCTGGCCAAGGCCAAAAACCTGAGGATTTTCACGCCTGTTGCAATAATCGCCTCGATCCTGCTTGCAGGCACCTGGTATTGTCGGCAGCTCATCGAAATACCGCCCATGATTTATCTGTTTTTCCTCTCAGCTTCTTCGCTATGGGCATTACTTTTATACCAATATTTTCGATGCGGCACTTCAGGGGTAATTGCAAACTGTGGGGCAAGCTATTTTTCTATAATTTACTTAGGGCTTTTCAGCGCCTTCGTAGTCGGGATTCGAATCGACTTTGGCCTATGGGGGCTGCTGATGTTTATTTTTGTCGTAAAGTTTGCAGATATAGGGGCTTACACAATCGGAGTTTTGTTTGGCAAGCACAAATTCTCGCCCAATATCAGCCCTGGAAAGACCTGGGAAGGCATGGGCGGCGCGGTCACAGCAGCGGTAATAGTCAGTTTCCTCTTTGGAGCAGGTTGTGATATAATGGCGTGGCGGCCGGCTGTAATCTTTGGTATCTTTATTGCCTTTACAGGACAGGTGGGCGATTTGGTAGAGTCTATGATGAAACGTGATGCAGAGACAAAAGATTCTTCGAACAAAGTTCCGGGCTTCGGAGGAATTTTGGACATCATTGATTCGCCGCTGTTTGCGGCACCTTTTGCGTATCTTTTTTTTATTATCGCCGTTGGCAAATAGAGGTAGACATTGGAAGTTACGATACAATTAGATTCAGTCCAGAAGCTGCCTGAATTGTTCGGCCCCGCCGACAATCACCTTCGCCTTCTGCGCCAATCCCTCGACATCAAAATCACGGCACGGCAGTCAAGTTTAATAATCACCGGCAAGGGAAAAAATGTAAACAAGGCCGCCGAAATTATCGACAGAATGCAAAAACACTTAATCAAACACAAATCGATCACGACCGAAGATATTGAGAGTTTTATCAGGCGAGACAGCTTGTCGAAAACCGCCGGGACGGGCAAGGCCATTGCAGTGTATTCGGGCAAAAAGGTAATTGAGCCTACGACCAAGGGACAGCTAAAATATATTGAAGCAATGTTAGCCAACGACCTGACGTTTTGTATAGGACCGGCAGGTACGGGGAAAACCTACCTTGCGGTGGCAATTGCGGCCTCCATGCTCAAGAAAAAGCAAATCAGGAGAATCGTCCTTGCCCGGCCCGCAGTCGAGGCCGGCGAAAAACTCGGTTTTCTTCCGGGCGATATCCAGGCAAAGGTAAATCCATATCTTCGACCACTTTTCGACGCTCTCGAAGATATGATGGATTTTTCACAGATGAAAAAATTCATAGAGCTTGATATTATCGAAATCATCCCACTTGCCTTCATGAGGGGAAGAACGTTAAACCAGGCTGTCATCATCTGTGACGAAGCCCAAAACACATCACCGCTGCAAATGTTAATGGTGTTGACAAGACTGGGGCATGGCTCGAAAATGATAATAACCGGTGATATAACGCAGATTGACCTGGAAAAAGGGCAGAAAAGCGGAATGATTGAAGCCATTGAAATACTACGTCGAATAAAGGGAATTGCCTACGTTCAGTTAACGCGCAGAGACATCGTACGACATCGATTGGTTCAAAATATAGTGCAGGCATACAAAAAAATTCAAGAGCCCAAAGATAACGTGAAAAGAGAAAACGAGTAGCGTTTGTTGGTTTTTTTCTATTGACTATAGAAGGATATACAAATGCGGTTGTTCAAAAAAACAAGTCCACGACGAAGTCAGGTACGAAAGAACATTACAGCCGAGCGGTTCCTGCCAATAAGCAGGTTTGCCAACGCCGATAGTTTAATCTCTGTCCTGTTGTGGCTGCTTTTCGTCACACTCTGCGTTTTAATTCTTTCGTTCGAACAGATTCGTGAGCAGTTTTATCGTGACATTGTTCCGACAACTATTATAGTATCGTTGATTTCTTTAGCCGCCGCTTTTTATATCTATCACTACCAAAGGCGGATTATAAAAAGACACATCAGGGCCCTGATATTGGGGGGGCTGTTTATCTTATTGTTGGCGACGACAAAGCTCGGCATCTTCATTTCTAAAGGACAGACTTCATGGGCCACGGGGACCGCCGTTACGGCTGCGATCATTTTGACAATCGCCTATGACCAGCGTTTTGCAATAGGTATGAGTATTTTTTATGCCGCATTAGCCTGTTTTGCAGTAGCTCCCCAGAAAGACATATCGCTTTTTTTAACGATGTCCGCCGGCATCTTCACGTGCTGCTTCTCTTTGAAAGAGATACGCACGCGAATGAAACTTCTCGAGGTAAGCACCTTAGCTACAGCAATGGTATTTATAATGGTGATTTCTTTGGACTATCTGGCAAAAAAGCCGACTGCCGATATCTTTAAAAACGCAGGCTGGCACGCCCTGGCAACCTTTCTGGTCGGCTTGTTCATACAAAGCCTGCTTCCGCTTATCGAAAAGATATTCCGAATAGCGACAAGTATGACGCTTCTGGACTACTCCGATGCCAATCAACCACTTCTGAAAAGACTTGCGATGGAGGCCCCTGGGACATTCAGCCACAGTCTTTTGTTGGGTTCTGTGGCCGAGGCCGCCGCCGAGGCCATCGACTGTAACGGGCTTTTGTGCAGGGTCGGCGCCTATTACCACGATATTGGAAAAATCAATAAGCCGAGCTATTTTGTCGAAAACGAAATAGGCTCTACGAGCCGTCATGTTGAGCTGTCTCCAGCAATGAGTCAATTGATAATCGTCGGGCACGTCAAAGACGGAATAGAAATGGCCAAGGAATATGGTTTACCGGCCGTGCTTCGTCAGTTCATCGAAACACACCACGGCACAACACTCATCGAATATTTTTATAGCGAGGCCAAAAAGAAACAAGATGAAAAACAGTCCCCGCCTTCAGAAAGTGAATTTAGATACGCCGGCCCAAAGCCACTAACAAAAGAAGCTGCGATCGTAATGTTGGCCGACACGGTCGAAGGCGCCGTCAGATCGATGCATGGTGAATTAACACCAACGAAAATAGAAACAGCCGTGCATAATATGGCTATGAAACGTCTGCGGGACGGTCAACTCGATGAATGCGAACTCTCGCTGAGGGAATTAAGTCAGATAGAGGCCAGTATCTCCAAAACGCTTGCCGCACACCATCACGGCAGAATCGCATATCCAAAAGCACCGGACGAACCACAGGAAACAAAATCTCAATCCAACCAGAACAACCAAAAAAAACACTAACAATTATGGGCCACGCCAACCAGGAACAAGACATAACCGTTCAAATCGCCAAAAGCTTCGATGAGCTGGAAGTTGATTTTCCCAAGCTAACCAAACTGGTCAAAAGCGTCTGCTCTCGATTCAGACCCTCAAAAGCGACGGTAAGTATCGCAATAGTGGATGACGCGGAAATACGCAGAGTAAACAAAGAGTTTCTAAGGTGCGACCGTCCTACTGATTGTCTGAGTTTCGATTTGTCGGACGAGAAGAGCCGCTCCAAAGCCACCAAATTATTCGAGCTTGTCGTTAACGGCGAAATGGCCCTAAAAGAAGCAAAATTACGAGGGCATTCGGGTGAAGCTGAACTGGCACTTTACATAACCCATGGCCTTCTTCACAACCTTGGATTTGATGACTCCACAAAGGCAGAGGCCAAAAAAATGCACGATACAGAAGACGAAATTTTACAACAACTTGGATACGGTTTGGTATATAATAAGAACAAAACAGTGCAGTGATTTACGCAGTGTAAATATTGCGTAACAATAATTGAAAGGACATTAAGTGAGTCTTGGCTGGATTGTGTTTCTGATTTGCATTCTCGCCGGGTGCGCGTTTTTTTTCTCGGTCAACGCCTCGGCGCTGAGGATATTTTCCCTGGCAAAATTGCAGGATGCCTTCAAAGCAGTACACAGGGAAAACCTAACCGAAGGCCTGGTGGAAAATACCGAAAAACTGATTTTGACCTGCTCTTTATATCGGCTCATCACGAATTGCTGCATTTTGCTGCTATTGTTTCATGTCTTTGTTTCCCTTCACGAAAAAGGGCCTCAAATCAGTGACTATCTGCTTACGTTTATCATTGCCACCGTGATATTTTCAATATTCAGCCTGGCCACCCCTCACGCATGGGCAAAATATGCAGGCGAAAAAATTCTGTCCCGAACGTACAAACTTCTGATGCTCTCTGCTACTATTGCCCTGCCGATTCTTTACGTCTTTGGCTTGTATGACGGGCTTGTAAGGCGGCTGGCGGGCGTTGCAAAAACAACGCCGGAAGAGCAGCAGGAAGAAAAGCAGGAAGAATTCCTGACCGACCTTGAGCAGCACAGGATAGAAGGCGTAGTCGATAAAGAGGAGCAGGAGATGATTGAAAGTGTGCTGGAGCTGGACGAAACCACCGCCGACGAAATTATGACTCCTCGCACGGACATTTCAGCCGTCGAGGTCAATTCCGATTTGCAGACGGTGCTGGATACTATCTCCAGCGCAGGACACACGCGAGTGCCGGTCTACGAGGAAAATATAGACAAGATAATCGGCCTGATTTACGCCAAGGACCTGCTGACCGAAATTGGAAAAAAGCCGGCGGATTTCAAGCTCAGAAAAAATTTGAGAGACGCTTATTTTGTACCAGAAACAAAGCCGCTGCGGACGCTGCTGCACGAATTCCAAAATCAAAAGCTGCACATAGCCGTCGTGCTCGATGAATATGGCGGGACAGCCGGTATCGTAACATTAGAGGACATCATTGAGGAGCTTGTCGGGGAAATAGCCGACGAATACGAAGAAACACCGCCAAAACCTGTAAAAATAATCGACCAAAACACTATTGAGGCCGACGCGAGAACATACGTCGACGACCTCAATGACCAGTTCGAATTGAATCTGCCCGAAGACGAGGACTACGACACCATTGGCGGCTTTGTCTTCTCGCACTTAGGCTACATCCCGAAGACCGGAGAGAGCTTCGATTACGAACATCTGAAATTTACGATTGCTTCCGCTGAAGCAAGAAAAATAAAACGTGTCAAAATAGCCAAAACCGTAAACCCTCAAGCATAGCGGACTTTCCAGCACGAAGAAAGAAAAAACAAAATCAAGAGAAAGGGCGAGGGCAGAAAGGGGAAAAATGCTGACCAAGGACTTTGCCATTTGCATACGTGCCTCAGATTTCTCCGAAACATCTCAAATCGTAACGTTTTTTACCAGGGCGACGGGCAAAATCAAGGCCATCGCCAAAGGTTCGAAAAGGCCCAAATCGGCATTCGACGGGACCATCGAATTATTCTCACACGGCAAAATCGTTTTCGCCGATTCAACCAAGGAAAAACTCGCCACCCTGACCGAGTTTGAGCAGGAGCCCGGCCTTACACATCTGAGCGAAAACCTTTTCGCCATCAACTGTTGTCTGCTTGCCACCGAGCTGCTGAGCAATTTGACAAACGATTACGACCCGCACAGCGACCTCTTCGACAGCTTCCTGGAATTTCTGCAAAATACTAACGAGCGACAAGCAACGCGCATCGAGAATCGAGAAACGCTTGTCCTGCTGATACTATTTCAGTTGGCCCTGCTCAAAGAAGTCGGATTACAGCCGATTTTAAGTTACTGTGTGAATTGCAAAACGAAACAGGAGAGCAGAGAAACGAGAAACGAAGTATCTTTTAGCAGCTCGGCCAACGGCCTTGTCTGCAGAGACTGTGAGGGGAGCTTCCCGGACAGGATTAAACTGCGCACAGATGCCGCCCGCTGCCTGACCAATTTGAAAATGCTTGCCGAGTCGAATGAAAAAACACTGAACGAAGTCGAAAAGATTTTAATCCACCACTTCACCAACACATTAGGCCGTCCGCCCAAAATGGCAAAGTATATTTTAGAAAATCAAAAGCCTTAATAGCTCGATCTTCTCACCGGATATCTATCTTTTTGAAAACCGGTGGTAATAACAAAGATCATTAAAGCCCCAAGAAACCACAGGGCCATCAAGGACAGTATCAGACAATCATCAGCAAATCCACCCAATTGGAACCTTTTACCGAAAGCACTGTTTCTCAACAAGTCCTCATAACGGCCGGGTATATAGAACAGTAAAGACAGACACAGCAGGCTCCAGACAGTAAGTAAAAAACAGACCAGGGTTGACTTGGTCCTCTTGATACGTCTGAGCTTACGAGGTGATGGTTTCGATGCAAGGACACTTGCGAACTGTTCATCTTCAAGAGGGCCAGCCGGTGCTTCTATAAGATCTCTGAGCTTTTCGGGTTTTTCGTATTCCTCAGGCTCCTGGAGTTCCTGAGGTTGGGTGGATTCGGAACGCCCAGTCCTTTTCCGGACACCTATAGGTTCTTTCGGCTCCGGGACATCTTCAAATTCCTGGTATTCCGCAAAATCCTCAGACTCCCGGGCCCTCAGGACTTCGAAGAGCTTTTTGCGTTTCTCCGGTTCCTGATATTCTTTCGGTTCCGTAATCTCTTCGGATTCCTCCGGTTCCATAGATTCCAATACTTCTTTGTCTTCCAAGGCTTTCTCGGATTCTTTCGGTTCCGGGAGATCCATAACTTCTTCAGGTTCCCGTGTCTCTATGGATTCGGAAACTTCTTTGCTTTCCTCGACTCCTTCAGGTTCCTTCGGCTCCGTAAGCTCTTCGGATTCCAGAGGCTCTATAGCTTTATCTTCCAAAACTTTATCAGGTTCTTTCGGTTCCGTAAGCTCTTCAGGTTTCTGGGTCACCAGAGATTCTAATATATCTGTGTCCTCCAGGGCTTCCTGAACCTCTTTGGGTTCCTGTGTTTCCTGAGGTTCCCGGGTTTCCAGTGATTCAAAGATATCTGTGCTTTCCTTTACTCCCTCAGGCTCTTGCGGTTCCTTAAGCTCTTCGGATTCCTGTGTGACCAGAGGTTCTAAGACTTCTGTATCTTCCAAGACTTCCTGAGCCTCTTTGGGTTCCTGTGTTTCCTGAGGTTCATGGGTTTCCAGTGATTCAAAGATATCTGTGCTTTCCTTTACTCCCTCAGGCTCTTGTGGTTCCTTAAGCTCTTCGGATTCGGAGGGCTCCAGAGATTTGAATATATCAGTACTTTCCAGGTCTTCCTGAGGTTGCGACTGGCTGAGTTCCTGGTCCTGCCGGGGCCCTTGGCGCAGCTTCTTATCACAGATTTCGCAGACAACCCGGCCTTCGTAGATATAAGCCTGCTCAGCGATACCGATTATTCCTCTGCATTCCTGGCAAATTTCTTCATTCATATCGTCAAACCCTGTCCTCAGCGCCAGCAGAAGTGTTCACGTATTTGAATTTACTGCTCACCCTTCTCAAACAATCCTGTCTGTTCAGAATCGGCTTTCTTTTTATGGAACTTTAGCCCTAAATGTTTATCGGCCGCTCTTGTAATTTCCCTGCCCCTCTTCGTCCGCCTCAAAAAGCCGATTTGCAACAGATACGGCTCAACTACATCTTCGAGAGTGTCCCTTTCCTCTCCGAGCGTCGCCGCGATGGCGTCAATCCCGGCCGGCCCCCCGTCATAGACATTGACCAAAGCACGCAAAAACGCCCTGTCCAGCTCATCCAGGCCCAACGAATCTATCTGCTCCATCACCAGCGCTCTTTCGACAATCTCGATACTAAGGACTCCGGTGCCTTTAACCTGCGCATAATCCCTTACCCTCTTCAATAACCGGTTTGCCACCCGCGGTGCCCCTCGGGACCGCCCTGCTATCAGTTCGAGCGTCCCATCCTCACACGGCAATTGCAGCAGGTTCGCCGACCTTTTTAGTATCGCTGTCAGCTCCTGAGCGGTATAAAACTCCAAATGATACAACAACCCAAATCTACCGCGAAGCGGAGCGCTCAGCAGCCCGGCCCGCGTCGTGGCACCGATTAAAGTAAAACGTTTCAGAGGAAAGTTTATCGTCTTGGCGTGCAGACCGCTGTCAACTGTAAAGTCTACCCTGAACTCCTCCATTGCAGGATAAATAAACTCTTCGACCGGCGTACTGAGGCGGTGAATCTCATCGATAAAGAGGACCTCGCCCGTGTTGATATTACTTAAAAGGCCCATCACGTCACCGGCCTTTACCAGAGCCGGCCCCGAAGAACCGCGCAGCCTTGCACCCATCTCGTTGGCAACAACATTAGCTAACGTTGTCTTGCCAAGACCGGGCGGGCCGTAAAATAAGATATGCTCCAAGGGCTCAGACCTTTGCTTTGCCGCCTCTATGGCAATGACCAGCTTTTCTTTGACGTTGCACTGGCCTATACATTCATCCAGGAACTTCGGTCGAAGTGAAACGTTAAAGCTCTCTTCGGCCTCATTCAAAGACTGCCCGCTTATGACTCTGCCTATTGCCATAGTTTAGTTCGTAGTTCGTTGTTCGTAGTTCGTAGTCACCGAACACATAACTACGAACTACCAACTATTTTAGACTTCCACTCCCTGCTTCAACCTGTAGACCAAGGGGACCAGCTCCTCAGCCGTCTCTATTTCCGGATGTTTATGAGAGGCCAGCTCAATCAACTCCATCACGTCGGTCCTTTTCTCACCCCAGGCGATAAGTATCTCCAGGGCTTCGGCCTCAAACGGCTTCAAACTCACTTGGGCAGGCCCGGCCAGCTCGGCCCCAGCCGCGAAAGTCTGCAGCTTGCCTTTAAGCTCAGCGATAATCTGCTGGACCATCCTCTTGCCCACTCCCGGAAGTGATATCAGGGTCTTATCATCGCCGTTCTCAATCGCGGCCGCTATAGTAGATATCGGAATACTCAGCGAGCGCAATCCCTTTTTTATACCCATTCCTTTGACGCTGATAAATTTTGTGAAAAAATCCCTCTCGCCCGAATTCAAAAAACCGACCATTCTCGGTATCAGATTCCCCCCGCCCGGCGTTCCCTCATAGTATTCCATCGTGCAAAGGGCAATATCCGAGCCGATTTTATCAGACAGTGCGCTTACACAATAGCTGGGCAGCATCAGCTCATAACCGATGGCGCCGACCTGCACCAAGGCAATATCGCTTTGAAGCTTGACAAGTTTTCCTTCGATCCTCGCTATCATATAGTCTTATAATTACCAATTCGCCCAAACGGACGAGGTCATTCTCATGTCTATTTATCCTCCGGTTCCACCAAGGATTTTATATATAAACAGTAACAACTATACTTGGAATCATCAAGCGAAAATATCGCTATTTCTTCAACGCCCCCTGCTATCTCCCCCAAATCGCCAATCGTAAATGCCTTCTATATCTAAGTTTCTGAATTCTTCTCTATTTATCGGGCGCCGGGTGCCAATCTCTACCGGCCCAGAAGCTGCTAATCCATTGTGAGCATAAGATTTTGAATCTTTAGAGCGACTATGGTATTCTAAGAACCGATGAGCTAAGCGTCTCAGGCGATGCAAAAGCTTCAGTTAAATCCCGGACAAAATGGAATGCCTGTCAGCGACGAATACTTAACCTATGTAATCGACCAACTCGAATGTGTGGGCCCCGTGCAGGCCAGACGAATGTTCGGCGGCGCAGGGCTCTACTGTGACGGCCTCTTCTTTGCCCTGGTTGCAGATGACGTCCTGTATTTCAAGGCCGACGATTCCAACCGCCCTGACTATGAGTCAGCCGGGATGGATCCCTTCCGCCCGTTTCCCGATAAACCGAACGTTATGCAATATTATGAAGTCCCAATAGAAGCCCTCGAAAACAGGGACACCTTATACGACTGGGCCCGAAAAGCCCTTGATGTCGCTGAACGAAAAGCGGACAAATAAATCCAACTAACTCCCACTCACCTGTTACCCAATCCTATAATTTCGAGCGCAGCGAAGACACTCTTTTTACATTTTGAGATTTGGTTTTACACTTTAACTTTTTATTTTTTTAAAATTCGGCCACGCTGCTTATGGAATTTGCACAACACATGGCCGCTGCGATAGCATCTGCCACATCGTTGGGCTCAGGCAGTTTGGGCAAAGATAAAATAGTTTGAACACTCCTCTGCACTTGCTCCTTCGACGCCCTTCCGTTTCCGGTAATTGACTTTTTGATGCGCGTAGCGCTAAAGCTCCTGACCTCAATCCCCGCCTGGGCGCACTTTTGCAAAATGACCCCCCTTGCGTGGCCCATCAAAATTGCGGTCCTTGGGTGTGCATAATGAGCATATAATTCTTCAACAGCGACAACGGCCGGCCGAAAACTCTTCAGAATTGATTCAGTATCGGCCGCTATCCTGTTGAGCTTTTCCTCTATGGCCGAGCCACTATCTGTGCGAATAATCCCCGCTTCAATTAACTTTTCCCTCTCTGCGCCCGTCTCCAAACAGGCATATCCACAGACCAGCAAACCCGGATCGATGCCGAGTATCCTCATTTGGTCCTCCATGTGGTTACATCCTGCTTATCTTCCAGCACAATTCCGATTTCATCGAGCCTGGCACGGAGCTCATCGGCCTTTGCAAAATCCTTATTTGCGCGGGCCTGGTTTCTCTGCTGAATCACAACATCAACGAGCTTGTCCATTACTTGGTCATCAGCCGCCCCGGCTTGAGGATATTCATCCTTTACGATACCCAGAACATCACCACCCAGCCGGTCAAAAAGAATATCGACCAGGTTAAGAGTTCCCACGTTTGTATTGCTGTCTTCGAGCAGTACCTGCGTCAGTCGAACAAGTTCAAACAAAACCGACAGTGCGACAGAAGTATTTAAATCATCATTCATTGCCGCTTCAAATTTCTCCCTCATTTTCTTCAGTTGGTTTGCCGTCTTTTTATCAGACGACCCCTGACCCGACGTACTCATTCTTTTTCGCACTGCTTTAACGGTCTCGGTTATTTTTTGGAAGCCGCTTTGCGCAGCAAACAGGGCAGCATCCGAAAAATCCAGCGGACTTCTGTAATGGCTGTTCAAAATCAACTGCCTAACCGCGAGCGGGTCGTAGCTTCTGGTCAATCTTTCGTGTGCACCTGCAAAAGCCTGCTTAAGAGTAATAAAATTATTCAAACTCTTACCCATCTTTTGATTGTCAACGGTAATCATATTATTGTGCATCCAGAGTCGCACGAACTGCACGCCGTTGGCCGCTTCCGACTGGGCGATTTCGCAGTCGTGATGGGGGAACTGGTTTTCCAGTCCTCCGCCGTGGATGTCGATTGTTTTGCCGAGATATTTCATGCTCATTACGGAACATTCGAGATGCCAGCCCGGGAATCCGGGACCCCATGGACTTGGCCATTGCATAATGTGGTTCGGCTCAGCCTTTTTCCATAATGCGAAATCAGCGGGTGCCCTTTTGTCGGGAGAGACCTCAACGCGAACGCCCTCCAACATTTCATCGAGATTTCTCCTCGAAAGCTTTCCATAGTCGGGGAATTTTGCGACCTCGAAATAGACCGAGCCGTTGACCTCATACGCATAGCCCTTTTCCATGAGTATCTTTACGAGCTCAATCTGCTCGATGATGTGTCCGGTGGCCCGTGGAGAAATGTCGGGGCGATGGCAATTTAACCGGTCCATGTCCTCAAAGTAACTTTGCGTATAGTACTCGGCCAATGCCATTGGGTGCTTCTTTTCCTTTTTTGCAGCGACGACGAGCTTGTCCTCGCCTTCATCTGCATCGTCGGTCAAATGGCCCACGTCGGTTATGTTCTGGACGTAAGTAACGCTGTATCCGAGGTAGCGAAGGTATCGAACCAGGATGTCAAAGCTGACGTAACTTTTTGCATGTCCTAAATGCGGGTGGCCGTAGACAGTGGGGCCGCAGACGTAGATGCCAACACGGCCTTCCTCCAACGACTTGAATTCCTCTTTCCTTCTTGTCAGACTGTTATATAGTTTTAATCCCATTTTTCAAATTGCCTTTCGAGGCCAACCGGCAAAAGCCCTGCCGGTTAAAAATACGGGTCCGTTTATGGCCTAATGATATCATTAGTCGTCATAAAACGCCAGAATAACCTTTATTACAG
>JAUWLI010000063.1 GCA_030613765.1 Phycisphaerae bacterium | reverse complement strand
TGTAAAACGAATACCTATATGTCATTGTTAAGGCGTTGGGTGAGATTCGCCGACATTCACCGGGCGGCCGTGGGATCTGGGGCCATATAGGCGGTTTTTAGGGCAAATCAATGGGCTATATTAGGCTGTTAATGAGGTTTTTCTAAATGTCCCAAATGGCCAATTTGGGCATATTTTAGACACCTGGTGAATTAGGACAGAAATTGAAATTTAAACGTTTAAATGTCTATAGATAACAGCGAGAGGGCCTGTAAGTGCAGACTTGACTTTTCAAAACCACGAAACACCTTTAAGACTGTTTTAAACTGTCTTCTAAGGCCTGTTTCACGGTGTATAAAAGACGGAAAATCGGCTTGACTTGTGAAAATCACGCGCGGAACTCGGAACCACCAAACGGAACTTTTTGCAAGCTCGAAGTTTTCAGATTGCGTTAATGTGGGTAAGGTAGAGGCTGAAAACGTCTAATATCAGAGGTTTCGGAGTGAGTGACGCTCGGTGAGGCCCCAAAAAAAATGAGAATTATTTCAGAAAAGTTCTAAGTGTTTATTACCGCATGGGATATGAGGACATTTTATTTCTAATCATGGTTTGTCCCTTACTTGTTGAGATATTGCTCGTGTGTAGAGAGTGGTTCGGTCTATTTCTCTTTGAACGACTTCCAAGGCTTTTTTTGTTGTCTCAGGAACCTTGCCATTTTTCGCGTATACCTCGTAAGACTTCAACACAGATTCCTTAGCTCGTAATTGTTGCTGCAACACGTAGGTCAAGCCGAAATTCAAGTTGTCCATCATAACATTTAGGGTTTTCAAGTCCTCTCGATCACCGTGTTGTTCTACAAGTGTTATGAGTTTTTTTACTGCTAATCGGTCTGCATGTTCTCCATGTAATAGAAAACCAACAGTAGTTGAGAGGGCCGTTGCAAGCATTTCCAATACGGCAGAAGAAGGATTCTTTTGGTTTTTTTCGATGCCCGAAATATAGCTTTTTGAACAGCCCACAAGGGTTGCTAACTGTTGACCGGAGATAGACTTATCATTACGAAGAGCTTTAATTCTCTCGCCAAGAGTGGTATTTTCAGCGAACATTTTCTCAAGATTCATAAATTATTCCTATTTTTTAGTGGACAAGTTCTCCGATTATAGATATAGCGTCTATATAGTAAACTATTGAGGTTTCGTAATGATAAAGAAAACACCTATTCAACTGAAACTTTTGGCTGCTGGAATCAGTCGGCAGGACATAGTCGAAGCCACAGGGCTAACATATAAAGCTGTTGACGGCACTCTGCGAGGCAGATTTTACAACCAAGCCGTACAAGAATACACAGCAAAGCGGCTGGGCAAAAAACCCGCAAAATTATGGCGAGAGGACTATGCACCTATACGCCGAAAGCTAAAGCGAAAAAACAAGCAACCATGATTTTACAAACCATAGGAATAATACCAATTAAGCCATGATAGTCAACAACAAAAAACCTGTCAGGGTGGTGGAAGCAAAGAAGGAAGTGTGCTGCACCATAGGGGCTGTGTGGATTCTCGCGGTGCTGAGTATGGAGACTCAGCAAATTCGCAACTCTCATTTGTCTTTCCTTGGAAACATCGTGTCCCCAGTGAGGCCGGGCATGAAATATTCGCCAGGGATCGGCAAACCAAGGTTGGGGGATGGCGTCATGGAAGTCGCCAGCCCCCTTCTTTTGTGTGCCGAGCATGTTCGGCAACTTGGAGGTGTAAGTCCTCTACACAACCTGATGGAGGTGAAGTGTTAGCGAAGCGCAAGAGCGCTGCCGTGAGGCAGGGTTCCAAGGAAGCGTGTAGCAAAGCCGTGACCTGACGGACAGAAACCGGATATGAGGCAGTTCTGGCTGGATGAGTTGGCTAAAGACAACGAAGTCCATATCCATCAAAGTCCAGAGCTGTAAATTCGGCAGGTGTGCGGTGAAGGTTGTCGAACTTACCTCGGGAGGTCTGCATGGTGTCTCGGATTCGGGACTGAGGCAATCGTGAGGTTTCCTGACCGTCATGCAGAAGTCAGCAGAGGGCATAGTACCCGCCAAAGGCGGAGAAGGCCTGAACGGTCCCCTCGATAAGAGGGGTAAATGGAGTGGTTGTTAGGATACGTGACTCATGGACAAAGAGCGGCAGAAAATCCAGTTGGAACTGGCCTTTATGACGGAGGGTAGGAGTGAAGCTCCGATGGCTGTCAGTAAAGGGACTGAAGTTTCCATGGCGAAGCGTAAACCCGAAGACCCGGCGTTACCTGTTTTGTTGATGGAGGGAATATGCCAGCGTGAGAATCTAAAGAGGGCACTGCAACGAGTCAGGCAGAACAAAGGCAGCCCCGGTATTGATGGTATGACCGTCAAGAAGCTATCGAGCTACCTGAAGAAACACTGGCCCCAAATCCGTGAGCAACTACTTGCGGGCAATTATCAGCCCCAGCCTGTGAAGCGTGTAGAGATACCCAAGCCCACTGGCGGGATACGCAAGCTTGGTATTCCCACAGTTTTGGACCGCTTTATTCAGCAGGCGGTTATGCAGGTGTTGCAAAAGTATTGGGACGAGACATTCTCAGAGCACAGCTATGGATTTCGTCCTGGCCGAAGCGCTCATCAGGCGATAAGCCGCAGTCAGCAATATGTTGAACAAGGCTATCGATGGGTTGTGGACATTGACCTGGAAAAGTTTTTTGACCGAGTCAACCACGACAAGTTGATGGGTAAACTGGCCAAACGGATACCCGACAAACGGCTGTTGAAACTCATACGGGCATTTTTGAATGCCGGTGTGATGGAGAATGGTCTGGTCAGTGCGACTACGGAAGGGACGCCACAAGGTGGGCCCTTATCGCCGTTGCTGTCGAATATTGTTCTTGATGAGCTTGACCGAGAGTTGGAGCGGAGAGGTCATTGCTTTTTGCGTTATGCGGACGATTGTAATATCTATGTTCGCAGCGATCGAGCGGGCAAACGAGTAATGGAAAGCATTAGCAAGTTCATTACTCGCAAGCTCAAGCTTAAGGTCAATCAGTCCAAGAGCAAAGTAGACAGGCCTTGGCAGTGTAAGTTTCTGAGCTTTCGCATAACAGTGGACAAGGAGACCAAACGGAGCATTGCTCCGCAAAGTTTGTCCCGATTCAAGAGACGAGTCCGTGAACTGACCTGTTATCGGCGAGGTGTACCAATCGAGCAGATGATTGAGAAACTCAGTCGTTACCTGATTGGGTGGCGCGGCTATTTTGGCTATTGCCAGACCCCATCAGTGATGGTAAGGCTTGACTCATGGATACGCCGTCGTTTGCGATGTGTATACTGGCGGCGGTGGAAACGTGGCAAGAAGCGATTTGCGGAACTGAGGAAACTGAGTATTGGCAAAGACCTGGCAGCCCGAACAGCCGGGAGTGTGCATGGCCCATGGCGAATCAGCCGCAGTCCAGCTTTAAGCTTCGCATTCCCTAATGCCCACTTTAGCACGTTGGGTCTTGCTTTGTTGGCAGAACGGTGAATAGCTTAACCAGCCGAACCGCCGTGGTACGGACCCGTATGCCCGGTGGTGTGACAGGGAAAGCCCGCGAGGGCCTACCTATGTCGATTCTTGCCTGCAATCACAGCCCGTGAATTGAAAAAACATTTGTCTTAATCGTTTCTATTGTGGTTTCTATCCCGGGCAGCACTATCTCTTTCTGTCGATTTCTTACAACATACTCTCTGTCTCGCAGCCCACCTTCCCAGTCGGTGCTTTCAAGCATCACACCCCCGGCACCGAGATTCAAGTCGTGTTCGTTGCTTTCACTGCACAGGACACTCCAGGCAAGTGCCCAGGCCCTGGCCGTATTCTCAACGTTATATCCCCCTCCGCCCGTTGCGAGAATGGGCTTGTTAAAACTCAACAAAAGCTTGGTGATGTCGGAGTAGGTATTATTAGTCAAACACAAATGGGCAAGAGGATCACCCATCAGGGCATCTGCCCCTAACTCGAAAACGATTACATCCGAATCATATGCACCGATTAACGGCATGACTATGGTATTAAAGGCCTTCATATACATCTGGTCATAAGTGCCGATCGGAAGAGGGGTATTCACACAGTAGCCCTTTCCCTTGCCCATGCCAATCTCATCTGGGAAACCTGTCCCGGGGAATAATGCCACAGGGTCTTCATGGAGTGATATCGTCATCACATCACAGCGGTCATAAAATGCGTTTGCGACACCGTCACCATGATGAACGTCCACGTCAAGATATAGCACTTTTCTGCCTTCATCCGCCAGCACCATGCAGGCAAGGGCTACGTCATTGATATAACAAAAGCCCGATGCGCTTTCAGGGCCTGCATGATGATATCCGCCTGACGGATTGAATGCCACATCAGCAGAGCCCGAGAGAATCAATTTTGCCGCGACCAGAGTACCTCCCGTAGCCAGTACCGCATATTCATATAAGCCCTTGAAGACGGGACAATCCGGGGTGCCGATTCCCATATTGAGCGCTTCGGCAGTCAAATGTCCCTCGGAAGCCGTTTTCAGAGCGTGTAGATAATCCGCTGAATGGAACTTTTCCAGGATGACTTGCTCGGCCGGTTCAGGCGGTATCTTCCTTCTACCGCTCCCTGAGAGAAGGCCCATCGAGTTTAGAATCTCATTTGTCTTTTGCGCCCTGATTATATTAAACGGATGGTCCTTGGGATAAGGATACTTCTCAAGCTCCTCCGAATAAATGAAAACTGCTTTTCTCATATCCGGGAGCTACTCCTTTGGTTCTTGTTTGTTCAAATCGTATGTTATGCTGTAGACTTCCCCATCAAATTCAGTGCTCACTTTGTACCCGGAGTTGTGAAAAACGGCCAGCATGGGTTTATTGATCGGCAGCACTTTTGCATAGAAACGCTTGACGCCGCGTTGTTCAGCGATTTTGGTGATATAGTCCAGTAAAAAAGTTCCCATTCCCTTTTGCTGCCATTCATCCTGCACAATGAAGGCCACTTCCGCGGCCTGGGTCTTCGGATCCAGGAAATACTGAGCAATGGCTACGATTTTATCGCCCGAGACCCTTGGAACTGTGCCCACAATGGAAATGTCCTGGCGGTAATCGATATTGGTTAACTTCTGAACGTCTTTGTGCGGAAAAGTCATTGTATGAGTCATATAGCGGGTTCGGACGGATTTCTTGCTCAGGGAATACAGCATCTCCGATAGGGTTGCCTCATCGGTAGGCTTAACGGGCCTGAAAAATATCTGAGTGCCGTCGTATAATGTGTCATAGTGCTCCAGTTCCTCAGGATAGGATACCTGTTCCCATGCCAGCTCAATTTGGTCCTCATAGATGTACTTTTGCGCTTTTGCGGCTTGAATGAGTTGGTTCCTGAACTTCGGATGCGCGATGTTGATCAGATCCAGGCATCTTTTTCTAATGCTCTTGCCGTGAAGATACGCCGTGCCGTATTCGGTAACTACATAGTGGACGTCGCCGCGAGTGGTCACAACTCCGGCACCTTCGGTCAGGTGTGGTACAATCCTGCTGACCTCGCCGTCTTTCGCAGTGGATGGCATCGCAATTATAGCCTTGCCACCTCGGCTTCGCGCTGCGCCGCGGATGAAATCAACCTGTCCGCCGATACCGCTGTAAAATTGATAGCCCAGCGAGTCGGCGCAGACTTGGCCGGTTAAATCGATTTCTAATCCGACGTTGATACCCACCATTTTCTCGTGCTGACTTATGACATAAACATCGTTGACGTACTCGGTAGGGTAAAATTCGAAAAAGGGATTATTGTCAATATAATCGTATAACCGCCGTGTGCCCATACAGAAGCTCGCGATGATCTTGCCGTTATTGAGAGTTTTTTTGGCACACGTAATCGCGCCGCACTCCACCAGGTCAATGATCCAATCGCTGAACATTTCTGTATGTACGCCGAGATCTTTCTTATCTTTGAGGAATCCTGCAAGAGCCTGAGGAATGCGCCCAATCCCACACTCGATAGTGCTGCCGTCTTCGACGAGCCTGGCGATGTTCTGGCCGATGCGCTGCAGGGTTTCGTCCGATTCAGGTAGAGGAATCTCGACTATGTCTTCATCATAGGGAACCATCATATCGATGGTGTTAGCGTGAATAAAGCAATTGCCGGATGTTCGAGGCATGCGATTATTAACTTGTGCGATGACGTATTTGGCATTTGCCGCTGCTGATTTTCCGATATCTACCGAGACACCGAGACTGCAAAGGCCGTTTACGTCGGGTGGCGTCACACTGATCAAAGCAACATCAACGGGAATTCTTCCGGTCTCGAATTCAATCGGTATCTCGGACAGAAATATCGGCGTATAGTCACCGACACCTTTTGAAAAAGCGTCGCGAACGTTGTCGGCAATGAAAAAGCTGTTCATCTTGAATTTTTCACGGAACTTCTCATCAGCGTAAGGAGCTGTCCCTATAGTCAGGAGATGAACGATGTGAGCATCATAGATCTTGTCGGCGTGCTCAACCAAAGCGTTAACAAGGTGTTGTGGTTGGGCGCAACCGGTTCCTATGAATATGCTGTTGCCGGACTGAAGCAACTTCATTGCCGCCGACGCAGTTCCTATCTTGTGCTTGTACTTCTGTTTCCATTCGAATTCCAGCATGTCACTTCCCCAAGATCATTCTGGCATCAACAGCGATAGGTGTGGTGCCCTCAGGGCCGACAACGTATGGATTTATGTCCACCTCCTGAATCTGAGGAAATTCGGTAGCCAGTTGTGAAAGCCGCTGCAGCGCTTCGGCAATTGTCCCTATATCCACACCCTTCTGGCCGCGCACTCCCTTGAGCATTTGATATGTCTTTGTGTTTATGAGCATTTGCAGTGCTTCTTCTGCCGTCAGCGGCGCCAGGTAAAAACACACGTCTTTAAGCACTTCGACCATAGTCCCACCCATTCCGAACATCATCAAGGGGCCACACTGCGGCTCACGCTTCATTCCGAGGATAACCTCTATTCCTTTTTTGACCATTTTCTGGACAAGTACACCAAGGACCTCAACATCGGGCAGTTTTTTAGGTATTCGATACATCATCAGATCGAAAGCGTCTATAACATCATCGGGGCCTTGGAGATCGAGCTTGACTCCGCCCACATCGGTTTTGTGCACTATTTGCGGCGACCAAATCTTCAACACGACCGGGAATCCCAACTGTCTGGCGATACTGACTGCTTGTTCAGACGTGGTTGCAACAGAGGCTTTTGGTGTGACGAAACCGTATGCTCTGAGGATCTCTTTCGATTCAACTTCGCCTATCTGGCAGGTACCCCGCCGAAGGTGTTTTTCGATTATTGTCTCGGCCTTTCGGCGGTTAACGCCGAAGAGCTCCACTATACGTTTTGGTCTGGAACGCCATCTGACGTAATCAGTCATGACTTTAATCGTGCTTACAGCGGTTTCCGGCGAATCATAACAGGGAATTTTACCCTCGCGTAAAATTCTTGCTCCCTCTTCCATCTTGCTGGCCCCAAGGAAGCAGGCAAGAATTAACTTACCTGGTTTTCGGCCTGCAATCTTTACCACCGCCTTAGCAGTAGCGACGGGATCTGTCATCGCCTGCGGAGTCAAAAGCACCAGAGCGATATCAACGTTGGGGTCGTCAAGAGCTACACTAAGTGCAAATTCGTAACGATCAGCGAGCGCATCACACAAAACGTCGATGGGATTGTTCAAACTCGCAGCGGGCGGCAAGTTTGTGCCTAACAGTGAAATAGTGTCCGTTGAAAAGTTCGCAAATGTAAGACCTTTTCGCTCAATTGCATCAGCGGCCATAATTCCCGCTCCACCGGCATTACTGATAACGGCGACGTTGGTTCCTGCAGGAAGCGGTTGATTGGCAAATGCCTGGATATAATCGACTTGTGACTTGAGAGAATTACAGCGGATAATTCCCGCTCGTTCAAACACACATTCGTATGCAGTGTCATCACCTGCCAGGCTGCCGGTATGTGACGCCGCCGCTTTGGCGCCGGCTTGAGTGCCTCCAGGTTTCATCAGCAGAATCGGTTTTTCATGAGAAATTGTCTCTGCCTGGCTCACAAAAGCGTTCCCATCGGTAATACTCTCAAGATATCCGGCAATAACCTTCGTATCAGGGTCATCGCCGAAAGCTCTCATCACATCCAATTCATCTACATCTGCTTTGTTGCCCACACTGACGAGTCTGCTAAAACCGATACCTTTCGCATTGGCCATATCAAGAATGGCAGCAAGCAGGGCCCCTGACTGGGAAACATATCCTACTATCCCTTCTGCCGGCAGCTCTCCGCCGAAACTGGCATTCAGTTTGTTTGCCGGCGCTATTACTCCGAGACAGTTGGGGCCGATGATCCTGATGCCGGCCCGTTTTGCGATTTGAATAATCTGCTCCTCAAGCTCCCTTCCTTCCTCGCCGGCTTCTTTGAAGCCGGCGGTGATAATAATGACCGATTTTACCTTGATCTTCGCGCATTGCCGCATAATCTCAGGGACAACCTTGGCCGGAACGATAATTACCACTAGTTCGGGGACCTCGCCAATAGATTGCAGGTCGGGATAACATTTGAATCCTTCAATCATATCGGCTTGGGGATTAACTGGAAATATTTTGCCCTCGTATCCGGCTGCAACCATATTGGCCAAAATTTCATATCCGACCTTGCCCTTGTGGTGCGAGACGCCGACCATGGCAACGGATTTAGGATTGAAAAAACTCTCAAAATTCATGACAACCAGTAGCCTTTCCAAATAGAAGTCACATTTAGTAAAAAGATATACTATACTATTCTATTCAACCCGTACGTGTAAAGCCTTCAATAGCTATGAACAGGACAATCGCCCTAAATTTTCAAAACTTTGAGTAAATACTTGCGATCATATGCGGCTTTCATTCGTTATGCCGTCTTTGAAAAAGCTAAGTTGGAAAACACAATTTAAACGGCAGCAGTGATTAAATGCCAGTTAAGTATTTGTTTTGTTTTAAGTAATTTTGGACATAATCTTTAATTGCGACTTCAAGCGAAGTGGTTTCCTTATCATAGCCAGCTTTACGAAGTTTACTTATGTCGGCTTGAGTGAAATATTGATACTGACTACGAATCGAATCGGGCATTTCGATGTATTCAATGTTCGAAGGCTTGCCCATGGCGGAAAAAACAGCATTTGCAAGTTCATTCCAAGTGCGAGCTTTACCAGTACCGATGTTGAAGATCCCACTTAGATGTTGGTTGTCCAGGAAAAAAAGCGTCATATCCACGGCATCTTTGATATAAATAAAATCACGTTTTTGCTCACCATCAATATATTCCGGCCTTTCTGATTTGAACAGGCGAACCTTGCCAGTAGTATTTATTTGCTCAAAGGATTTCAAAACAAAACTGGTCATTTTACCCTTGTGGTATTCATTTGGTCCAAAAACATTGAAATATTTAAGACCAATATTTTTTTTAAACAAACCAATCCGGCGTCCCCACAAGTCAAAAAGTTGTTTGGAGTAAGCGTACATATTTAAGGATATAAATTGACCGATTTTATTCTCGGTGTCGTGAAAACCTTTTTGCCCGTCTCCATATGTAGCTGCACTTGAAGCATAGATGAAACGGATGTTGGAGTCCATTGCCCATTGTGCCAGCAGCTTGCTATATTCGTAGTTGTTTTTTATAAGATATAAAGGGTTTGTTTCGGTTGTATCTGAGCAAGCGCCAAGGTGAAAGACTGCACTGATTGGATCATGCAATTTATTTTCAGTAACCATTTTGGCGAAATCATCTTTCTCGATGTAGTCGACAAAAGACAAATTTCTTAAGTTCTTCCATTTTTCAACGGTTGTCTTATTGCTATCCAGCTGGTCAACAACAAGGATGTCAGTGATTCCCCGGTTGTTTAATGCAGCTATTATTGCCGAACCAATGAAGCCTGCGCCACCAGTAACTATTATCATTTACAAATCCCTTTCATATTGTGTCCTTTCCTTCATGGAAGTTGTATTTTTGAGTATACACTTTGCGTATCCTGACTTTTTGCAAAATAACGATTTTGTGCAATGATAGCAACTTTGAAGTAAGATTAAAGTGAAATAATAGTAAAAGGAAACAGGATTACAATTAGGGCTGGGATAGAACAGAATTAACTGTAAGGTATTATTATGGAGTTTGGTTTCACATAGAGATTGCTTACCTGCGATGGCCGGATTTCTCCACTTCGCCCCCGTGCTTTCTTGCGAAAGCAAGAACGGGGGCTTCGGTCGAAATGACACTGGGGGTGCAGGAGGGACAGGCATTTGGGGGGTAAATGCACTGGGCGATACTGGATTCGAACCAGTGACCTCACGGGTGTGATCCGTGCGCTCTAACCAACTGAGCTAATCGCCCTATGCTCCCGCCTGTACGGGATTGCCGCCAAGCGGGTTCAGCCGGAGATGAATTTAGCCGCGAAAGGGCTGTGTGTCAAGCTTTAATTGTGATTCGCGGACCGTGGTTCGAGATACGATAAGGTTGGCGAAAAGCGGAAGCCCGCGATTTATGATATCGGGGCGGCCCATCAAGTCGGTTCTGTTGCGAGCAGGTTGGTTCGTCCGAGTTTGACGCCCTTCATGCTTAACAAACTATCTGCCATCTTATTGATTTCGCCAACCTGGCCTCGAAGCACAATAACCTCCAGGCAATTGTGCTCGTCCATGTGGATGTGCATGGATGAAATCGTGTGTAAGATATGGGAATGCTGCAAGTCGGTCAGCTTCTGCATCAGCTTTGTCGAGTCATGGTCGTAAACCAGAAAAACAGCACCGACTGCCTGGGCTTTCGGATCCTGGAGCTGGTCACCACTGAGCTGCCGGCGTATAAGATCGCGTATGGCCTCAGACCGGTTCTGATAACCTTTTTTGGCAATGAGCTTGTCGAACATCGAAAGCAGCTTCTTATCCAGCGACACTCCAATACGCTCAATTTGTTCCATTTTTGTCCTCCTAAAATTCGTACCGCGTGTTCCAGGTCACGTGTCCGGAGCCATGAATTATTCTTTGCTCGTTACATAAATTGCCTGCTCGGCAAGCAGATTAGGTGCAAATTTTACGGGGCTAAAGCGGGTTTTAGCCAATGGAATTTTCTTTTCTACATTAATACCCAGTTTCCTACAGAACCTGTCGAAATCTTTCAGCGAAAGAAAGTGTATGTTCGGCGAGTCGTCCCAGCCGAAAGGCAGCAGCTTGGTAACCGGAGATATGCCGCGGAAGAACAACTGCATTCTACACTGCCAATGAGCGAAATTGGGAAAGCTGACGATTACCTTCTTGCCCACTCGAAGCAGTTCCTCAAAGACCTTCTGCGGTTCCTTAAGCGTTTGCACCGTCTGCGAGAGTATGACGTAATCGAACCTCTTATCTTCGGAGTAGGTTAGCCCCTGCTGTACATCCTGCTGGATGTGTGGCTGGCGCTGGGAGTTACAAGCCAGGTCATGCTGATGGTTGTGTTCGATACCCTCGCCTTTGACGTT
>JAUWLI010000096.1 GCA_030613765.1 Phycisphaerae bacterium | reverse complement strand
TAGTAATCCAGTAACAAGTCAGCAAGGCCGTGCTGTTGAAAATCCCACATTATCCCTTCGGAAAGACCGGAAGGAGTTGTTTTTATCTCGCCCGTCATCTTCATCGCGATATAATCGCCGGGCAGCATTATCTTATGAATCTTCGAATAAACCTCCGGTTCGTTCTCCATTACCCACTTTAGTTTCGAGGCCGTGAAATTGCCCGGCAGGTTAAGCAGCCTCTCAAGGCACTTTTCTTCTCCGATTTCCGCCGCTGCCTTTTCGCCAACAGGCACCGCCCTGCTGTCACACCAGATTATCGAAGGCCTTAGCACCTCCTTATTTTTATCCACGGCCACCAGCCCGTGCATCTGGTAGGAAATCCCAATTGCGCGAGCATCAGCCATACTGCAATTTGTGCTCTTTTGAACCTGTGCATTTATGCTCTTTGTGGCCTTTATGACGTGTTCCCACCAGGTCTGAGGCTGCTGCTCAGCCCAGCCTAACTTTTCCGCGATAATCTCTAATTCTTTGTCCGGCGAAGTAGCACTGGCCAAAACCTCACCCGTCTCAGCTTCCATCAACGTCGCCTTTATCGATGAGCTTCCAACGTCATATCCTAACAATAGCGCCATTTACCTGCCCTTTCCTTCACCACCGAGGAACCAAATTCAGTTATTCTGTAAAAAAAGGGGGGCTTCCCTGCCCGGTATACCGTCCTTAATTATATCACTCCCAAAAGATAACCAATCGCAGCCCATATCATAACCGCTGACAGCAAATTGTCAAGCTCTGTTAGCCTCATTCATACTGCCACTTGACTATCCACGGGTCTTTTGTTCGCTTCTGAAACGCCTTTAGTAGTTCTTTCAGTTCGCCAAATACCTTGGCATACTTTGGATTCTCAGCCAGGTTCTTTACTTCATGCGGGTCGTTTTCCAGGTCGTACAGCTCAAATTTCGGCCGATGTATGTACGCCTCAACCTTGCGTTTGCCATAATACTTATCACCACGCCGAATCGTCGCCTGCCACGTCGAAGCCTCCCAGAGGTCGCTTGCGAAAGGATAGTCCAGGCCGTGAGCGATGTTCCAAATCAGCTTATACCTGCGCTGGCGCACCACCCGCATCGGGTAATACATCGTTATCTCGTGAAAGGTATGCGAAGCGAAAGTAACGTCCCATCCCTTCGGATGTTCGGCCTCGAGCACCGACTTGAATGAACGCCCCTGAAACCCGGCCCGGCCACGCTGCCCGCCGGCAAAATCGAGTATCGTCGGCGCCAGGTCAGCATAATTGATCAACGCGTCGCACGTTAGGCCTTTTGTTGTCTCCCGCCGAAGCCGGCCTTCCAACTAAACCGCCGCTCATAAACACGGATGCACCTGCTGCACAGCCCTTCATAAAATTACGCCGACTAATGGATTTACTTTTCATATCTATGTCCTCCTGCTGTCTTGAATATACGATTTACTATTCCTTGCCATACTTCGCCGTATGAGATGACTGTTGTTCCGATATCGTACTGCGCTCTTGATTTACGCGATATTCCTCGCGCAGGATGCACAAAAAAATTTTGCCGATACTACCAATTTCCTTCCGGTAATTCAATGATTGACAGGCGATTCCGTGCAACTAATGCCTGTATGGACGGAATTAAACTATTTGCAGAGCCGAACGTATGGACAAAAGCCTGCTAATTTGGTAAAATATTAGAAATAACTCACTGGTTTACAAAGATTTAACCATTGGAGGAAAATGAAACGATATTTGACTATTTTTGTTTTACTCTGCACTATCAGCACTGTCCACGGGGCACACTTTGTCTACCATGCGGGTGGTTTTCGTGCCAAATACGACGTTTGGGCATGGGATAACCCTGTTTTTTTCGATGGCCCCTGGACCCTGACACAGGACAGTACAAATTCAGCTTCTGTTAGCAGAGTATCTAATATCGGTGTTCCTCAATCGCGTTTTTACGTACTTAACGAGATCGGCAGCGACACCAGCACCAATTCTATTCGCATACAATCATTCTCTGTCGCCGTAGGTGCGGCGGATACCGGCGCTTCTTATGCACAAGCCAAAGGTTTCAATAGAACCCAATACGCTCAAAACTACGGGATATTCTATAAAATTATGCCGGATGCAAACGAACAGATAGGCGACGATGTAATGGTTTATTATAATCACACTGCAAACATTATAGCTTCGGGAAATACACATCTCTACATCGGAGGCTCGGGTACTATGGACCATATAGCCATCACACGCGGGCAGCTTCCGCCTGTAGTCACAGAGCCGGACAGGGAAAAGGAGGTATTGAGCTTTCCCGATGTTAATGTAATAAACGGTAGTTCCACCGATTGGTTTAGTGGCATACATGCTTTCCCGGCTCTAATTGGGGATGTAATTGGTATTTTCGCAGAGAATTCTACCGACGTCGAAGGGTGGGGAACCATGAACGGGTCGATATATAGCACGTTTTCGATGGTTCTTTCCGTAAGAACTATATTATCAGGCGATTTAGACTTTGATGATGATGTGGACTTCTATGACTTGGCAAAACTCGCCAACAACTGGCTTGTAGACATCGGTTTTGACCCGCCCCCAGACACAACGGCGCCAGAACCTAATCCGATGCAATGGGCTTCGGGCGGTAAACCTCAAGAAACCTATAATTGCCATGGAAACTTCTATTACTGTGCCACGATGACAGCAGAAACAGCCATGGACCCAAGCGGAGGCGTACAGTATGAATTTCAATGCACTGACGAGAGCGGTTTCAGCAGTGGCTGGCAAAGTAGCCCGTCATACTCAGTGTCGGTAGCTTCATACAGCGGACAAAACTTTCATTTTCGTGTCAGGGCACGTGATATCCACGATAACAGGACCGACTGGTCTACTACAGAGGGAATGATTCAATAACTATCGTCTCAGGCGTAATCTAAACGGTTGGGAGAGGGACAGGCTCCTCATTTCACTCAAAATCACGATTGCGGCACCAAAAATCCAACACTGAAGACTCATTTATGAATTAAGGCAATACCAATAATTTTTTTGATATTTCACTTCCCCCCCGTTATACTCCCAGCACGTCTGAAAAGCGTACAAACATCTGTATTTTAAGAACAAGGAGCTGAAAATGAAAAGAAGAGCCTGGATTGTTTTAGGGGTAACGGCGCTAATTATGTTCGGCTGTGCCAAGAAAGGAACAGAAACTTCACACGGAACGAAAGCTGAGGAGCAAAAAGCAATGAGTATTAATACAGAATCTTTCGGCAAAACGCCGGACGGGCAGAGAGTTGCCTTGTACACCCTTACCAATGCTAATGGTATTAGAGCCAGGATTACAAACTACGGCGCGATTTTGGTCTCATTAGAGGTGCCGGACAAAAACGGCAAGCTGGCTGATATTACCCTCGGTTTCGATACCCTTGACGGATACATCAAAGGGCACCCCTACTTTGGAGCAACTGTCGGAAGATACGCTAACCGGATTGGTGGAGCTAAATTCAAGCTAAATGACATCGAGTATCAACTGGCGGCCAACAACGGCCCTAATCACCTGCACGGCGGAATCAAGGGATTTGATAAAGTTGTTTGGAAGACCGAGGAAGAAAGAGGCGATAGCGACAAGGTACTGGTTAAATTAAGTTATCTGAGTAAAGACGGTGAAGAAGGATATCCCGGCAATCTAACGTGCACCGTTACATATACTTTGACAAAAGACGATGAATTAAAGATTAGCTATGAGGCTGAAACGGATAAGACCACGATACTAAATCTGACGAATCACAGCTATTGGAATCTGGCCGGACAAGGCAATGGAGATATCCTCGGCCATGAGCTTATGCTCAGCGCTGATAAATACACCCCCGTAGACGAAGGCCTTATACCAACCGGTGAAATAAAAAGCGTGAAAGATTCACCGATGGATTTTACAAAGCCAATGATAATTGGCTCTCGAATCACCCAGGTCGAGGGCGGCTACGACCATAACTACGTGCTAAATAGCGGCGGGGGCACACTTGCCTTATGTGCAAGAGTTTACGAGCCCACCAGTGGACGGATTATGGAAATCCATACCATCGAGCCGGGTGTTCAGTTCTATACAGGGAATTTCCTCGATGGCTCAATAACCGGCAAAGCCGGCAAGGTCTACAACAAAAACTATGGATTCTGCCTGGAGACTCAACACTTCCCGGATTCACCAAATAAACCCGACTTCCCATCTGTTGTGCTAAAGCCCGGTGATAAGTACACCACGGTTACCGTACACAAGTTTTCTACCAGGTAAACGTGAAGTTGCGGATTGAGGCGACCACTTTCCCGACAAAATTCGAAGCCTGGCCGGCTGCTCAGGCCAGGTAAAGCTCGTCTTTGGGCTTGATTGCAGATATCTGATTCACTTTTATACCGTTTAGCTTAGCGGATTTAACACATTCTTCCTGCCAGCCTATATGCGGGATGTTTTGACGAAATCGACCGCACAGTCCTCTATTGTAGCAAAATCAAATTCCTGGATTTGTACCAGCAGGTTTTTACTCTGAGATTCATCCAGTTGCCCCCAAAATGCCGGAATATGGCTCTGATTCTGCTCCTTGAGCAATTTCTGTATGTTTTTTCAAAGCTTCTTTGAGACACCATGCCCGCGATTCCAACCCAAAAAACAGCAATATTAAGCAAATTTCACAAAAATTCAATATTTTTGGCTAATTTGCCGAAATTTTATTTGACACTGAATTTACTTTGTGTTATTATCGGAATAGTAAAAGGTAGGTTTAAAAACCATATTATAACTTAAAAATGCTATCATAATTTGATTTCTTTTTCATATCCTTAACCTGCCTGCCAAAAAGTTTTCTTTATCAGCATGGGTTTTAACGTTGCGCTGGAATTAGCTCTGAATGTAGAGACACACAATATATGGATTTTACTGGAAAAATGCAATTTTGAGGACTTGAGCCAACCGTTTTTAGACTGAAAACAATGAAAGGAGATTCGCAAAGATTTTTTACGTACCTATGTGGCAGTATTTAGCTGCATTTATCCGTTATTAAATCAATGAACTAAAAAACAGAACTAAAGTGTGTCTAAGAACGGTGGCATTTGCGAATCTCGAAAAAAGTAAAGGAGACAAAAATGAACAGAAAAAGAAAAGGTTTTACATTGGTTGAGCTGTTGGTCGTGATTGCGATCATAGCTCTGCTGATGGGCATCTTGATGCCGGCCCTGGCCAGGGTAAGGCAAATCGCCTTCCGAATGGTCTGCGGCTCGAACCTGTCCGGTATCGGTAGGGCAATGCTCATCTATGCAAACGATTACGACAACGACTTTCCGCGTGCAGGTTATGTAGGGACCTTGTGGGCCGATAAGCTTCCTGGTAATGGCTGGTCTGCCCAGGACCGACGTACGGCTTTTGCTGGAAGTGTGGGGACTACCAGTAGTGGCCAGGCAACCATCTCTGCCAGCTTCTATGGTTTGGTAAAGTTTGCTGAGGTGACACCAAAGTCATTTGTCTGCAAGGGTGAGCCAACTAAGAAGGCTTTCAAAGCTTCTGATCACCTAGCAAACATGGAAGATGAGGATGCCTGGGATTTCGGACCTTCCGATTGGGGCACGAATATTGGCCCCTACAACCATTGCAGCTACTCCTACCACATGCCTTACACACAGCGTTTCCTCAGCACCGCGTCAAGCGAACCGGGCATGGCAGTAGCGGCAGACAGGAATCCGCATTTAGACTGGTATGCTGAGGATTCTATAGACTTCAGGTGGGACAACCCCGGTAGGAACAGTAAAGGGATCAAAGTCTCCAATTTAGGAAATGCCGCTGCTCACCAAAGGGAGGGACAGAACGTATTGTTTATGGATAACCACGTGACCTTCGAAAAACAATCGTTCTGTGGTGTTGATGAGGACAACATCTATACGTTTCAGTCCCCGGTAGCGCCCCCCATACAACAGGGCCAGATGCCCGTGTGTGCAGTTTATGATATGGGCCAGCCCGTTGGCGCAACGGATTCACTATTGGTAAATGAGTGTGGCCCCCAACACGGTTCAAGTACAGCACCACCACCGCCGCCACCACCACCACCGCCGCCACCACCAGGACCTCCATAATAGGCCACGGCGTTCTTAATTTGATTGTTAACAGGCGGCCTTGTGCAAACGTGCACAGGGCCGCTTTTTTTACTTTCAACCTTTGATGCTTACTTATCAAATCACCTGAGCAGGTCTCAACAAATCAGAACAAATGGTGACAAAATATTCTGGCGACAAAAACAGGTACTCTATAGAATATTTCCGGACATAATTTCTGTTTGCGTTAACAATATTCCGGTTATATAATCAGATCAAAATCACTCTGACAAGACTCAATAAAATTGCTCGAATGCTTGTGACAAACTTGAAAGAACCAGGAAACAATAATGCTTGTTTGTCACGAAATAATAACATGAAAAAGCCTGCCAAACGAGAAGACAAGAAAACTTCCAGGCGTATCTTTTTGAGTAGCGCCTTGGCAACTACCACAACGGCTTTTGTGATTGTTCATCGGGATGTGGTGTCAGGCAAAGGTCATACGACACCAGGCGAAAAACTCAATATAGCGGCTATTGGTGCCGGTGGCATGGGTGGGTATAACATTTACCATTTCGCCATTATGCCTGATGTAAACATTGTCGCATTGTGCGATGTGGACTTCAAAAGCGCAGCGGATTCGTTCAAACGCTATCCTCGTGCAAAGAAATACCGGGATTTCCGGAAAATGCTGGAAAAAGAAAAGAACATCGACGCAGTGGTAGTTTCTACTCCAGACCACACACACGCCGTTGCCTCCATGATGGCAATCAAAATGGGCAAGCACGTTTATTGCGAAAAACCGCTTTCACATTCGGTCTATGAAGCCCGTAAGCTTGCCGAAGCGATTCGTGGAGGCAAGGTTGCTACTCAAATGGGAAACCAGGGCCATTCGAGTGAGGGAGCCCGCCTGATATGCGAGTGGATATGGGATGGTGCATTAGGACCTGTGCGCGAGGTCCATGCCTGGACAAACAGGCCCGTCTGGCCGCAGGGAATTGAACGGCCCAAAGAAACACTGCCAATCCCCGCTACGCTGAACTGGGACTTATGGCTTGGGCCGGCACCCTGGCGCCCTTATCACCCCTGTTACGCACCCTTTAAGTGGCGAGGATGGGGGGATTTCGGCACCGGTGCGATCGAAATGATGACCCACGTAGTAGATCCGGTTTTTTGGGCGCTTAAACTTGGTAACACCTTCAGTGTCGAAGCAAACTCGACTAAGATTAATTCCGAAACTTTTCCCCTTGCTTCTATAGTGCGTTACACGTTCCCGCCGCGCGGCGAGATGCCGCCGGTAAAGCTGACCTGGTACGACGGTGGTATGATGCCTGCCCGGCCTCAAGAACTGGAACCAAAGCGACGAATGGGCAACAAAGAGGGAGGTGTACTGTTCGTAGGCGACAAAGCGACATTGATGTGCGGATGTTTCGCCGAAAGCCCCCGGTTGATACCCGAGGTAAAAATGCGAGAGTATCGAAGGCCTCCCAAGACAATACCAAGGTCAATCGGGCATTACAAAGAGTGGATCGAGGCCTGCAAGACAAGCAGATCAACGGGCTCCAACTTCGACTATGCCGGTGCTCTGACGGAAATGCTGTTAGCGGGTAATATTGCCATTCGGACAGGCGAAAAGTTGAATTGGGACGGGCCAAACCTGAAGTTTACTAACGCGCCCAAAGCAAATAAGTACATCCGGCGAGAGTATCGCAGGGGATGGACATTGTAGACACTGAGTGGCGGTGGAGAGACATTCTCCTGTCTTGGATAGAGTCGGATTTGTCTTTAGCGGGTATTTATGTTAGGTTGGCTGTATTGATTAGCACGGAGTACGAAATTGGGACAAACGCTTGTTGACAAGATACTTTCCGAGAATCCGCTTGAATCAATGGCAGCAGCCAGGGTAAAGACCGACCTGTCGGTCAGCTATATCGACCACAATAATGAGTAAACGGACGATTACAATCTTCGGTACCGGCAGGGCCGGGCCCGGCGACGATGCTTACAACCTGGCCTACAAAACAGGCAAACTATTGGCCCGGGCTGGTTTTACCATCGCTAACGGCGGGTATGGCGGAACTATGTTCGCTGCGGCAAAAGGGGCTGCCGAGGCCGGCGGTCAAATTATTGGAGTTACATGCTCGGCCTTCAAAGCCGGCACTGCAAATGAATATATTAGCCGTGAAATTGTTACTGATTCCCTTGAAGAGCGGCTCGATAAGCTGATAAAACTTGGGCATGCCTATGTCGTCCTGCCCGGCGGAACCGGAACATTGCTGGAATTGGCTAATGTCTGGGAATTAAAAAACAAAGGCTTTCCCGAAGCTGATAAACCGATTATACTGGTAGGTGGATTTTGGCTGCCGCTGCTCGATTTGATTGCATCCGACGATCCCCAAAGCAGTCGGCACATAAAACACGTAGATGGGCCGGAGCAGATTGTAGAATTGATTATTGACTTATAAAATGGGCAGGAAACTTACAATTTCGTATATAGTGCTTTTTATAAACGTTGTCGCGATAGCATCGGGTTTCCCCCCGGCAAAACCCAGCCAAATACTGCTGCGGGACGGCTCTGCCCTAACGGGCGTCGATGGCAGATTGGTTATCCACGACAGCAACGAGGCAAAGCGAAACTCAGCCTCTGAAAGATGGTTCTTTGAATTTGAATCGGATTTCAGTGTTGGCAAATGCCTTGTAAAAGCCGGGACCAGATTGGAACTGCTGCCATCATTGGTTCTGGAGAGAATGATAGCCGACGCCAACAATGGCTCTGACGCAAGTTACAGGCTCGGTGGCAGCCTCACCCAATACAGAGGCAAAAACTTCATATTCCCAACTTATTTTCTACCTCTTGCCAAAACAAAGAAGCCTAAGCTGCCAGCATCACAAAAATCACCACAGCAGGAAAGCCGTCCGAAAATCAATGAGCCCAACGATGTAGTAAAAATACCGAAAGAGTTATTAGACAAACTGCCGGACAGAAAGAAAACGATTGTCCACACAACACGCCCCGAAAACAGCGAAGAAATCAAATCCGGGCCTGGCCCTAAAACAAAACCAGGAAAAAA
>JAUWLI010000239.1 GCA_030613765.1 Phycisphaerae bacterium | reverse complement strand
AGATGGTCCGAGAGCGTCCTTTAGGATTTACACCGGCAACGACCGGATATGAGGGGGAGGGCCCGGAGCAAAATACAGGGCGGATTATCATGCCGCAGGACGTGATCCTGCCCGATGCGGTATCCGACAAGAACAAGTTGTACGAGGCATGGGTCTGGCTTGGAGGAAGCGGTCGGGACGACGACAACAACGGTGACCGCGAGGACGAGGCCGGCGGCTGGGACGTGTTCTTTTACAGTGATGGTAAGCCATCGGCGTGGACGGAGGCCAGGGCGCTCGAACATCATCATATGAGCAAGGATTTCTGGGGCAAACGGGGCAGTTTCGTGCAAGTCGCCGGGTACGGCAAGATTCCAGCAAACACAAAAGGGATTCGCATGCGCCTCTGGGCTTCGACCTGGGGACAGGCCGGCAAAACCGGTGAACGCGCCGGCTTCGATACGGTGGTCGCGCTGGACAACGCGCACTTTGCGATCATCGGCGCGCCGAACATGCTTATCAACGGCGACTTTGAATTGGACGACCGCGCCGGCGAGTTCAAAGGCTGGCAGCGACCGGCGGCGTGGCCTTTTCCGAGGAACGGGTTGAAGCCGCTGGGCGTCCGCGATGTCTTCAGCGGCAACTTCGATCACGGTCAATACAGGCCGTTCTACGGCGGGCGACGTTCGTACGGCTATGCAACGTACCTCCGTGGTTGGATAATGGACGCGTTCACGTTCGGACAGTATGCCGATTATACTTATCCCGACGGGACGGAGCTGATGCTGATGTTCAACTGGATTCAGGCGACGGCGAACGGAGGCGAGCGGCAGCTTCGGCTCATCGGCTCAAAGGTGGAGATTGTCGTAGAGTACGCCGGCAGCAATGGTCGGCTCGGAGCGCAAAGTTTCTGGCTGGACTGGCCCGTGCCGGCCGGGGCGGGCTGTGTCGGTCGCTACGACCAGAACAGCGGACAGCCCTTCTGTCCGCGACTTGTTCTGAATCCGCCCACTGGCACAAAGCGCGTCGGCGTGCACGTCAACTTCATGGTCCACGCACCGTACAAAGACGGGTTCAGACTCATCAACGCTGCGGTTGATGACTTCTTCCTTGCCCCAACGGGGAAGCTGCGAAAGTAATAAAACGATGCTATACAGCATAACCATACTCGGCCGGAAAGATTGTTAACTTAGGCGCTTGGCTAACTCACTCAAGGCTCTCATTTCCTGAGGATTGAACCCTTGGATTTCCTTGTCTGGTGGTTCCGCGTCTATTATGTCTTCCAGTACCTCTACTTGCTCCTGGTAGAGTTTGTTGATTTCCTGCCGTAGTTCTATGTTGATGTCTGTTAACTTGGCGATCTCCTGTTTAAGGTGATGTTCAGAACGTCTTTGCCTGGCGATTAACCGGAACAAAAGTATGACAGATATAACTAAAACAATCCACACGAATGCTGTTGACCACGCCCCATTTGCGGATGCAGCGCTAAGTGGATGCACGACAGCTTTCCACCGCTCAATTGTTGTTTGCAGCAAAGAGATAACGTATGGCACTTGTATGGTCATGCTTTCTGTTATCCTCCAGTATTAACTGGTAAACCTCTTCTATTTCCATGTTAATTCACCGGACGCATTCTCCTCAGGGCTGCACTGATGATTTTATCGGCCAGATATGGTGTTGGCTTAAATTAGGATTTGCCGTCAAATCAATTTTGAAAACAGGTCAAATTTTCCCCTGGGATTTTGAAAAAACAACACTACCTCCCTCCGGTCCCCCGCTGTAAATGACGCGTGAATCTTGCTGTGGTAGCTGCTCTTTCTTTGTCTTTATCGGTCTTGAGATTCGCCGAGATTGCCGCTTTGATATGCTCCGGCGGTTGAGGCCAAAAAGCCTTTATTTCAGCCAAATCAGAGGGGATTGATAATCTCCGCCAAGCTGAACACCTCGGCAGTCTATATAGCCAAAAGCCTCGTCGCATGAGACCTGCTACATACCCTAATTCTTAAAAAACACCCAAAAACAGTGCTATAGAGCATGTGTATTCAGCGTGGAAATTCGACGTCTTCGGGTCTTAATCAAGCCTTTTAATCCTTTCAAGGCATGGAAAAAACAATCTACATGAATTGATATTGTCAGGCCAAAAATCGCTTTCTCATGCTAAACAGGTACGAACTTAGATGTTGGAGAAAATCAATCCAAAAACAACAAAAATAACCTTAGAATTTAGGTAATTTTTGTTGACGTTCAGGAAGAAAGCTGGTAATAGGTCATGTTGGCTAAAGCATATTAATTCATCGACTTTATCAACGAGCAAGAATTTGCTTTGCTTAAACTGGCGTTCACTTCCGCCATTTGTCAGGGTGGCACATTGGACAGAAAGAGCAGAGTGGTGATGAGAGGTAAAAAGACACTTCAGGCAGTTGCCTGTGTATCGCGTTTCGGGTGCAACTTTAGCCGTGCGCCAGTCAAACCGAACATAACTTTTTCTGCACACCCCACCACTTTTGACCACTCTGGCCAAATCAAGATAAGTAACCGGAAAACTTTATTAAAAATCGGCTAATGGTCGGCAGAATGGAGGAAATGCCTATGCAGAAATGTCGTAGATAATCAAAGGGACTGAACTTTCGCCAAGGGATTGAGAAGTACGTATTGTTTGCTGCGGACCCGCATACAGCGGGCAGCAAGAAATGAGTTAGGAAATAGTGTGTAGTGAATAGTTTGTTGTTCGTAGTTTCCTGTCTATGAACTCTTAACTATGAATTATTGAAGGAGAAACAAAAATGAAACGTTTATTAACAATTTGTGCAGTAACAGCTCTGGTCTTGGCCGTGAGCACTACAGCAAATGCTGCAACCTGGAGCGTGCCAGGAGATTTTGTCGGTATTCAAGAGGCGATTGATAGCACCTTAGTCATTGATGGGGACACAATCATGGTAGGCCCTGGCAGCCACGCTGGAGCAGAAGTTACAAAGGCTGTCGAAATCAAGGGCGAAGGCGGGGCTGTTATTGACAGCGGGCCGTTGCTTACTACTTATCGGCCATGTGCAGACCCGGAAATACCGGGCAGCGGCATCCTGTTAGATATAGGTTTCTTCTTCGCTGGAGGTGGGGCCGGAAGCGGGGCAACAATCAGCCACTTGAAGTTTGAGGGGCCAGCCTTTCCGGTTTTCAGCCGAGGCGCTGATGATGTTACTGTTGCCCATTGCACTATGATAAATCCCATACAAGGTGTCACCAATTGGGCGGGAAGTGGATGGGAGATAAGCCACAACGTAATTACCGACCTGCGATCAGCGAACGGCGGAGGCATCGGCATCCTGGTCGGATTTCCCCGAGTAGTACAAGGCACAGTGAGCGATAACGTAGTTTCTCATAACAAGATTTCAGGGACACTGCACGTTTCTTCATGCGATGGCGGCGGCTATTGTGGCACCGGCATCGTCCTGTACGCAGACTACCGGAGTGGCGAAGGGCCGAAGATAGTCACAAAAACACGTGTTGTGAAGAATAAGGTCAGTCTGGTAAGTGACAACCCAGATGTCGTTGATGTAGTAGCCATCGAGCTAACTGATACGAGAAACGATCCTTTACTCATGGACGTTTTCGACAACGTGATTGGCTTTAATGACCTGCGCGGTACGGTAATCCAAATCGCCCTTACACCTGAGGAGTTGGATACTGTGAACAAGATATCGCGGAACCTTGGTGACAATCGCGGTCACGGGCTACATCCTTCTGTCTTTGGTCCTGGCGGAAATTGATTCAGATGAACATAGAAAGAGAGGATGCAGCTTGTGAGTATATAAAGAAGGTAAGAAGTTTTTTATGAAAGGAACACAAAATGAAACGTTTATTAACAATTTGTGCTGTAGCAATCCTTGTATTGGCCGCGGGCAGCACTGCAAACGCTGTAACCTGGAATGTCGGTCCTAGCGGCGACTTTATTACCATTCAGGCTGCTATTGATTCGGATTTAGTTTTAGATGGCCATACCATTCTTGTTGAGCCGGGCAGCCACGTTGGAGCAACAGTTACCAAAGCCGTTGAAATCAAGGGTGAAGGTGGCGCTGTGATAAACAGCGGGCCTATGTATTACAGCTATACGACTGGCTTCTATTTCCGAGACGGTGCCGGCAATGGTGCGACAATCAGCCACTTGTCATTTGAGACAATGGATTTACCTATTTACAGCCGGGATACCGATGATGTTACTGTCGACCACTGTACGTTCACCAGCCCAATGCAGGGCATAACCAATTGGAATGGCAACGGCTGGAACATCAGCCATAATGTAATCAACGGACTGGTAACAATAAGTGGCGGAGGCATTGGAATTTTCGTTGGCACTCGGGCACCGGAAGGGAGTACAGCAAGTAACAACCTTATAGCTCACAACAAGATTACAGGTCAAGTTGTAGTTCCTCAGGATGAAATTGATAGATACAACGAGAGACCGCCGTATCCGGAGGCGGGTTACAGCGTAGTAGGCATCACCTTGATGAGTGATCGTCGTAAAGGAAAACCTGCTGGAACAATCGCTGGAAACCGTATCTTGAAGAACAAGATTGCCATATCCAGTAACAATCCTCGTAACCACTGGCCTATGGGTATTGGACTATCAGATCTCGGACTTAAGTACCTAGACCCTCCCGTGACTGACCTTTTAAATAACAAGGTTGGATTCAACGACGTCCGTGGAATGCCGGAAATAGAAGGGACACCAATTGGTTTGGTTCCGGCCGTAATTGATGACAGCAACATAATCTCTCGAAACCTGGGGGATGATGCTAACAACCGTGGTCATGGAGTCCATCCACAAGTACTCTTCGTGGAGTGACGGCAAATCCAGGGAAACTTGACTTCGACTAATCTACAGTAGTTCAGTTTCACAACGGCGGGGCTTATCGGGTCCCGCCGTTCTCTTTTTGCCTGGTTATTCCATCAATTAAGAGATTTGCTGCATATCTTACTCCTGCCGCAAGATACGAAAATAGTCTCTATATTTCTCTCGGTATTGCTTTGTTGTGCTC
>JAUWLI010000099.1 GCA_030613765.1 Phycisphaerae bacterium | reverse complement strand
TACAGCATGGTTCCCTGAGTTTCCCATCCGAGTATGAGTGTCAGCGAAATAAAGACGCTAAGCCATCATACATCGGAATTAGACCGTTGTGAGTACATATCTCAGGAGTGAACCGTTGTTATGCATAGAGGATATGTAAGTCACCTATGAATCTGAAGACTTCGAAATTCTTTTTTTTAGCTGATTTTGCGGGCTATGGTGTAAAGCAGCCTTACTGCGAGGGCGAATATGAGCGAAATGTTTTTCATATTTTGGCCAACCGTAAAGGATGTCAATGTCCAGGCAATAATGAGGTTTTGGCGTCGTCGAGGCCGTCGTTCCACTTTAGCGGTGCGAGGAAGACGCCTCCTTTTCCCCAGCCACAGTGACTTACGAACCAATTGCCCTCTTCATCGCGGACGACTTCGGCCGCATGTGAATTGAAATGAGACACCTTACCTTCAGGCGTCCACTTAAACGGATCTTCGCTACGATATATATCGGTTCCGACGTATCCACCTCGTGGCCCTATGAACAAGTAATAATAACGCCCCCGACGGACAACGAATGGCGATTCTGTAGGCCCGCCGTAAGTGCCTTTCGATGGATCGAGAAAGACTGTTTTAGGGTCTTGCCAGTGGATAAGATCCGAACTGCTTTGGCAGGCGACGATATGGTTGCCGCCTTTCGGCTCGCTCGTGGCGGTGTAGTACATGACCCATTTCTTATCGAGTTTTAGAATAAATGGATCGCGTGCATCGTAGCCGGCCACAACCATCGGATTTTTCGGATGCCGTTTCCACGACCACAAATCTTTAGATGTTGTTAGGTGAATCTTATACTTAGTATGGTCTTTATCGCCGGCGCAGTAGTACATGTAATATGTGCCCTTATACAACACCACATGCGGCGCCCAAAGATGCTCTTCCTTCCATTTGGGATCGACATTAAGTGCAAAGGGCTGCTTTTGCCATTGTGCTTGATTGAGTTCTTTGGCCGTAGCATGTGCAAGATTGTCTTCGTCTAGCGGATTCATTGGCTCGGCATGTGTGATCCCGAAGAGATGCCACGTCCCATCTTTGCCGCGGACAAAGCAATGGTCATTTATATACCACTTCTTCTCCATACCCACGCTCGGATCGTAGATTTTAGTGAATTTACCCACGCTGACAACGTCGGCCGAAGCCGGACAGACCGCGATGATGCAAACCAATATCAGTACGGGCAATACTCTATGTTGCTTGAGCATGATGAACATCCCTTTTAAGGCGAATTTATCAGTTCAGAAAAATTCAGCATTGATCAGGGGCAAAAGAGGAAATTTGAAGTTGAAACCCCTAATATCTTATAAGCCGACATTTCTCATCTGTCTCCACAAAAGTTGCTCCTGTACACTTTGATACTCTCTTCTTGAAGCACTCTTGTACAATTCAAGCCCCCATAATACAGAACTTTCATCTCAATTTTAAGATAATTCCATCCTCCTCGAGTCAAAAAAGAAACCGAAATTCAATTTAAGGCATCTCCCAAGCTCTCTCTTCAATTTTGACTTTTTGGGCGACTTAAGCCTTCATATCATGATTAGACCGTCGTGAGTACATATCTCAGGCGTGAATAGTTTTTATACTTGGGGGAAGATTGGTTTCTACTATCCTTATGAAAATCTATCAAAGGAACTTTTCCTATAATCTCAACCCAAATCTTTGGAGTTTTAATGTTCTTATCGTTACTATAGTACCAAGATTTCATCTCAACTTCACTGACTTTCCGACAGGTTCAGCATACCACGTTGCAATAAACACAAGAAGAGCGACATATTTGTGTGGATAAGTCTCGTGTGGGATGGTTCGCGCAGAAAACTCTTCGTTGATGGTGTCGCCGTAGCTATTAGGGGAATTCAAAGGTTCTATCCAACCATCTCTTGATCTCTTAGACACTCTCGATCTTCAACCCGGTTCGACCGACCAGGCAAGTCTTCATCAGACTCTTGTTGAACCACCCGCTGTCCGTTATAATGGGGCAGCACCGGGATAGATTCCCATACGCACCGAAGCCCGGCGACGCTGTTTTTGCTAAACGAAATGGAGAACGCTCAACGGTCTTATACAAAAAGATTTCCCTTATGAGGTGAAAAGATGCCACTCGTTCCGGACCGGTTCACCCAACGACTTGCTGATAGTGAACTCATAATCCCACAGCCACAAATCACTCGCCGCCGGTTCTTGGGCGCCACAGCTGTAACCGCCAGCGGGATACTGATGCCCGGCGAGCGCAGGCTCACCGCCAAACCAATCATTGCCCCGTCTGGCTTCGTTTCAACGAACCACTTCTGGTATCGACCACAACCGGTCGGTCCCTACATTGATTCGCAGCGCGACAACAAGGCGTTCGGTTTTGCCGACGCGACTATCTTCTTCTCCGAGGACAACGCTCGCACTTGGTCGCACAGCATCGCGTTTCCCAACGCTCACAACATAACGTTTAGCTGCATTCTGAAAAATGGAAACATAATCTTCGCTACCCGCTCAAGGCTATATATCAGCACCGACAACCTTAAGACATACCACTCAATCACGGTAAAGGATGCCGACGGTGCCGATTACATCATGTATAAACCGAAGAATCCAGAGTATCCCGGCTGGTACTTCCACCCCCTCGATGGTGTTCATACTTGGGACATTAACGGCGTTGAGATGCTGGTGTGGGGTAATTACTGCAATGTCCTTGGCGGTGCAACCCCGGTCAACATTTACTACTCAACCGACAACGGCCATACCGTGAAAATCGCGTATGCCTTCGGACAGAATCCCCATTATCGGGACAACGGCTCTGCAGGTGGAGGCTCGACAGGCACGCTGCTCGGCGACCCCGAAAACCCTGTCATTTGCCGTCATGTGCACTGCGTGGCTTATAATCCTGCTGAAAATGCGTTTTATGCCTGCACAGGCGACCGCGATATAGCAGACAAGCATGAGTGCCACTGGTTGAGAGGTACTTATGAAGCGGATAAGGACAAATGGCATTGGACGGTCATTGTGTCGGATAAGATGAACTCGCGGTACAAATCCGGCGGCATTAACTTCGTTGACGGTAAACTCTACTGGATCGCCGATGCGAACGGCCCCAAGCCGCACGACCGAGGAATCTTTCGGTGCGACCCGGCCGACATAGCTAGGACTGAAGCGCACACGATGCTCTTCAACCCGCTATACGAATCCGCAAATATGATCATTCAGGACGGAGCGATTCTGGCCTCACATTACGCCCCCGCATCGCCTTACGCCACGGGATTTATCATATCCCTGGACATGGGTCGGACGTGGGCGCAATACGATCTCAAGGAGTTCGGCAGGCGATCACCAGTCCGCTTCCACAAGAAGAATAGTGACGGCTGGTTTCGGATCGACCTTAGATCGGGATGGATCAAGCGTGCCGAGGTCTTGTTCATCAAGCCAAAGCAGGCCTCGAAAGACCGCAACTGAGCGATCCAAACCCGCCCAAGTGGTAGAGCCCTATCGACAACGTGTGTCGTGAGGTAGTGTTGACGAGCATGGTCAACAAATTGTCTGACGGCGACCCCGTTATTCCTATTTGGGCCGCGACCCTCCAACAAGTTGGAAGTTTCGCCTGCGCGGAGGACACCTATGAAGAGCTCAAAGTCAAATAATCAAATCCATGTTGCCACAATTTTTTGAAGCATCTACTTTATGGCATTTCAGTCAACGCGCACTAATTATGTTCCTAATTATCAGGGATCCAATTCATCTCAATTCCAACTTATATTCCATTGGTTCTGATTCTCGTATTCCTATTGAATACGGTTTTATATGTGACAAGGCTTCTTTTTTGTGTTGATCTATACACCTTAGTGTGCTATTATCACCCCATCGGTGGAAATCAAATTTCCTATCAATCGAGATCATCGCATATGACCCTTAGTTATAGAGTCTACGAGGAGGTATAGAGGTGAAGCTATCAAAGCATGTAAAGATCGTCACTTGGCTCATTCTTGTCTGTCTGTTCCTGGTTCCGGCGATCAACGGTGCCCAATCTGCAGCCTTGGTCCCGCAGCCGGTGTCTCTGGAGGTGACCGACGGCACGTTTGAGGTCGGCCCGGCGACCAGGGTCGTTGCATCCGGCCCGGCCAAGACCGAAGCCGGCAAGTTGATCGAGGCCCTTTCACCGGCGATGGGGTTTCGGCTGAAACTGGTGGAGGGCAGGACGGACCAGAACGCAATCGTTCTGTCGTTGGATGCCGCCCTCAAGGAACAGCTTGGCACTGAGGGGTACAAACTCAACGTCACCCCAAAACGCATCGACATTCGCGCGGCAGAACCGGCAGGGCTGTTCTACGGCAGTGAAACAGTTCGCCAACTTCTGCCGGCGGAAGTTTATCGCCCCGCGAAGGTCGAAGGCGTGCAATGGTCGGTTCCCTGCGTGAAGATCACCGACTACCCGCGTTTCGGTTGGCGCGGGCTACTAATCGATCCAGCGCGGCATTTCATTCCGAAGAAGGACATGCTACGGTTCATCGACGCGATGGCGGCCCATAAGTTCAACCGTCTTCAAGTGCACTTTACCGATAGCCAGGGCTGGCGAATCGAGATTAAGAAGTATCCCAAGCTGACGGAGGTCGGTTCGAAATGGGACCACTCACGCCGTAAAACGAAGGATGGCCAATACGTTGGTGGGTACTATACGCAGGACGAAATTCGCGAGATCGTGCGCTACGCTGCGAATCGCCATATCACGATGGTGCCGGAGATCGAGATGCCGTTCCACACCGGAGCGGCGATCGTGGCTTACCCGGAACTGGGTATCAACACGGGCCAGCTCGCCGAGTTGCCGCCTGAGCAGCGATGGGGTAAGACCAAGGGCCTGATCGCACCCCGCCCAAAAACCGTCGCCTTCCTGCAGGACGTGTTGAGCGAGGTGATCGAGCTGTTTCCCAGCAAGTACATCCATATCGGTGGCGACGAAGCCAACATTGGGCACTGGGCCGATGACCCAGAAATGCAGGCACAGATGAAGCGATTGAAACTCAAGGATGCGCACGAGCTGCACAGTTGGTTCATCGGGCAGATGGACATGTTCTTGAGGAAAAACGGGCGACGGCTGGTCGGTTGGGATGAAATTCTCCAGGGGGGGCTGGCCCCCGGGGCAACCGTGATGAGCTGGCGTGGCACAAGCGGCGGCATCACCGCTGCCCGCGCCGAGCACGATGTGATCATGGCGCCGACATCGCATACCTACTTCGACTACCGCCAAGCTCCAAACGAAACCGGACTGGGTCGCAGCGTTATCAACCTCCAGAAGGTTTATGCCTTCGAGCCGATCCCCGCAGAACTCAACGCCGAGCAAGCCAAGCACGTCCTCGGAGGGCAAGGTCAACTGTGGGGTGAGTTGATCTCTGATTACAAGCGCCGCGAATTCATGGCGTTTCCCCGGGCATGTGCCTTAAGCGAAGTGCTCTGGTCGCCCAAGGACAATCACAGCTTCCGACTGTTCGTTTCCCGATTACTGGAACATCGAAAGCGGCTGAAGGCTGCCGGCGTGAACTACCGCCCACTGGATCGTTCGCTCATCGAGAGCGTTGAGGGCTCCGCGGAGAACTTCGATTATTTCACAAATAACTGGAACGTCGTTGGGCTGAAGGACTACAAGCACGGCAGTCGTATAACGCCCGGCAACGAGCTGGTCCTGACGGGCAAGATACCGGTCGAGATTCGCATTGGGCATAGTCGAACACCCTTGAGCCGGGCAAATCCCAAGCTGGCGATGGATGGCTGGATGCCGATTATCCAGGTCATCGCCAAGGAAGGACCGGTGAGTTACGAAGTGACTTACTGGGCTACACCGCTGCCCGATGTGAAGGATTGGCGAAAGGCGTTCGACTGGCCTACTGAGGGCGAGAACTTCCTGAATTGGATTTGTGTCAAGGCCACCAACACATCCGATGAGCCCGTCCAGGCAAGCGTCGAAGTCGGACCGAACATTCAAGTGAAAGCGCCGAGGACTCCCGAAGAACAAAGCGAAACAGAGACTGACAAGGTACCTACCCGCAAGTATTCCTGGTTGTGGCGACTGGCGAGCGGCGGATCGGCAGAGGGCGTTGCCCGATACACTTTTTTCCCCGTCGAAGATCCCGGGAAGTATGACCTAGAGGATGCACACCTGTGGCTCAAACGCACTGCGGAATACTGGCATAGTGTGATGGATCGCGCAGCCAGGATCGAGGTGCCTTGCCGCAAGGCCACCGAAGTGCTGCTGGCCGCCCACGTTTGCCAGTTGATTGCTAACGATCATGGCGAGGTACATGGCGGCGAGGATTTCTACGACACGTTCTACATCCGGGATGGTGCCTACCAAGTGATGGAGTTGGAAGAAGCCGGGTTCATGGACACTGCTGCCAAGGCGATAGAACTCTATCTCATACGCCAGCGCGACGACGGCCGATTCGAATCGCAGAAGAACCAGTTCGACGCGAACGGACAGGCCGTCTGGACTTTGTGGCAGTATTACAGGATAACCGGCGACCGAGATTTTCTCAAACGGGTGTACCCGCAGATGCTCCGTGCCATACGGTGGACGATGAAGGCCCGGCGCACAACTCGTTCACCGTTTGCCGGTGTGCTGCCCACCGCTCCCGCCGACGGCGAGTGTCTCTGGGAGGCCAAGAACCATATCGTTGGCTACGACCTGTGGAACCTGCGTGCGATGCTCTGTACGGCCGACGCCGCACGTGCCCTGGGGAAGAAAGCCGATGAAAAGGAACTACGTGATGAGGTCAAGGATTACCGCGCAGCGATCGATGCTGCATGGAAAAACACCGCCCTGAAGCACTTTCCGCCAAGTTGGGAGAAAGACGGTACGCACTGGGGCAATACCGAGACGCTCTGGCCGACCGAACTGTTCGATCGCGACGACAGCCGCGTCGAGGCACTAAGCCGGCACGTCCGGAAGGACTTTGCCGGCGGGTACATCGAGGGAACCATTCAGTGGAAGGGTACGGGAAACGTCGACGCCATCCATCCCTACATGGGCGCGTATACGACCATGACCGACTTAGTTCGCGGCCGGCATGAGCAAGTCGTCGAGGACTTCTACTGGTACCTGCTTCACTCAACCGCCGCCCATGCGTTCCCTGAAGGTATCTACTACAAGAAACGCATGGCTTGGAGCCACACGATCCCGCATGTTACCGGCGCGTGTAACTACGCGATCATGCTCCGCCACATGCTCGTCCATGAAGCTGGCGACGAACTGAGCCTGCTCAGTGCGATTCCTGATTGGTGGCTCGGCGAAGCCAAGGAGATTAACGTCGAGCGATTGCCCACGCATTTCGGCCAGATGAAGCTGACCGTTCGTGGGAGGAAAAATGGGGTCGAGGTCGAGATGGATCCACCGAAGCGAAATCCCCCCAGGCGGATTGTTCTTACCTTGCCAGATTCGCGCCCGTTGATAGGTTCACTCCAGGGTGTGGAAGTGGTGCAGCGATCGAATCAGAAGAAGCGGTGGGACTTTTCAACGGTGGTTGATCTCTACAAGGAGACATGTGACCGGACTAGGCCCAACGTGGTGAGTCTTACGACCGGCAAGCCCTCTAAGTGCTCTCATGCTTTACCGTCGTTTCCCGCAAACCTTGCCAACGACGGACGAAGTGATGACACTGACAGCTATTGGGCCACCGACGTGCAGAAGCACCCCGGTGATGCATGGTGGCAAGTCGATCTCCAGAAACCGACCTCCATTGGCCGCGTGGTCGTGATCGGTTATTACGGTGACGTGCGATACTACGGCTTTACTGTCGAAACGTCGGTGGATGGCAAGAAGTGGAACATTGTTACCGATCAACGAGACAACAAAAAGCCTTCCACAAAAGACGGTTATACGTGCCGCTTCAAGCCGCGGACAGCACGTTATATCCGCGTCGTTCAAACATACAACTCGGCCAATCCGGGCCGACACCTGGTCGAAGTCATGGCGTACGAACAGTAGGTTTTGGAGAGCTTTTTCAAGTAGTCAGCATGTGATGCGCAACGGTCATTGAATCCGGGATTTGTCAAAAAATATTCGTTTTTCAGCAAAAATTTGATGTTTAACACCTTCATAACTCGTCAAATCTGACTTTCATGGTGACAGTTTGGAGACACGATTTTTCGAAGAATTCTGATGTTTTGCGACTCAGGAAAAGGGTGTCTTGTGGTATAGTCTCTTACTTAAATGCTTCAGTAAAAACACTCGTATATTGATTGTAATATTGTACGTCTTCAGCAAAAATGAGACAAATTTGCCTTTAAATTAGGAGACGATTTCAGCTCCGGTTTCAATGATTTTACAATTAATTCTTTTCCTTTCAAGAATTGTTTTTTCTTTTAACTGTTTTCTTCTTTCCAATATTTCTTCACGCCTGCCATAGTAAACATCATCGGGTGTCACATTGCCGATAGCTTCATGGTATCTGCATTTGTTATACCAGTTAACAAACCTGGCGATCTCCTTTTCTAATTCTTCCGGCAATTCCCAAACATGCAAAAATATCTGCTCTTTCATCGAGCGGTGATACCGTTCAATCTTGCCATTAGTCTGCGGATGATAAGGTTATGCAAATATATGGCCTATTCCTTTGGCCTCCAGGTAATCGCCAAAGTCTTTTCCGACAAGAGCTGATCCATTATCACTTAGCAGTTTTGTTCTGTCATTGATCGGAACATTATGCATACCGGTAAACTCACAAGCCAATTCAACAACATCACTGAAATCGGCGGCTTTCATTGCCGGCCTCAACTGCCAGGCCAATATCTTTCTGCTATAATCATCCAGAACGCTGATCAGATAGAACCAGCCCCAGCGGTCAACTTTCAAATATGTAGCATCTATCTGCCAGAGCTGATTTATACCAGTTGTCTTTGTATGATATTCATCCGATGCTGGAAATCTATTTATCTTTGGTTCAGGAATCAATCCACGTTCTTTAAGCCTCCTGTAAACAGTGCTCTCAGATACGCTAAATCTTTCAT
>JAUWLI010000278.1 GCA_030613765.1 Phycisphaerae bacterium | reverse complement strand
TAGATACTTGCAGGCTTCGATAATCTCCTCTGCAAAAAGCGTGGCCATACCCGCATCAAGTATGGGGCCAAGATATGGCAGCCACAAGTCCTCGGCAACCGGTTCAGGCATCAGTGGCTTGATTTCCTCTTCCATCACCTTCTCAAAATCGGCTAAAGTTTCTACGGCACGCCCAGTCATCGAATAAATGATTGGTATGTAATAACCGGTGTTGGGAAACTCGACCTTGCAGTCTTTTCCTTTTTGCTCGATAGCTTTAGCCAGAATATCTTTGGCCTGCTTGACTATCTTATGAGCTCCGTTTATCGCGCTTGTCGCAATGATTCTTGACATTAACAAGTCTCCTTATTCCTGGTTTTTCTGGTTTTAATCTTTTATATGGTTAATGCTCGACGCTCTTCCATATCGTAGAGTTTCCGTTCTTTCTCAACGTTTATTCCGAGAGCATCGCGTTTGGCTTCAATGTGTTTTATCATCATGCCGGCAGCTTTGATTGGGTCTCGTTCAAAGGCCCACTTACCACCGAAATCCTTTTCAATTTCGTCAGTCAAATAACGCGTTAGATTCGGAGCGCCGAGGATAGGCAGTGGCTCAGCAATAACCGTATAGACACCTGAAGCAACGAAATACATTCCGATGGAAACAGCCTTTTCCGACATCCATTCGGGTGCGGCGCCGGCAACAGGTAAATCTGAAATATCCTCACCAAGTCCGCCTTCAGCAACTACGTTAGACAAAATCGTCAAAATCCTGCTATTATCCACGCACGAGCCAACGTGAAGGACCGGTGGTATACCCACAGTCTCACATACCTCATGCAGACCTTTGCCACAATATTTCGCTGCGGCTTCCGGTCTCATCAGCCCCTCCTTGGCAGCGGCAATTGCGCTGCAACCGGTGCTCACCACCAAGACATTATTCTTGATAAGTTCTTTTATCATCGTAAGGTGACCGTAATCGTGCACTTGCTTCGGATTATTGCAGCCCACAACCCCAGCCGCACCGCGAATGCGTCCGTTGATAATATTGTCATTTAGCGGCCGATAGCTTGCGCGGAATCGCCCACCAAGATTGTAAGAAATATTCTCCGTAGTAAAGCCGGCAATTCCATGCTCCATCGTCTTCGGCACCCTGGCTTTACTTTCTCTTTTTTCAAAATTCTCGATAGCTATCTTGATGATCTGACGTGCGGTTTCCACCGCCTTGTCTTCGTGGAATTCGATGTGCTCTGCTCCTTCAATTTTGCACTTCGGGGACGTGGTAATCAGCTTGGTATGAAAGCAGTTCGACAGGGATGCGAGCGCGGGCATAATGCACTGCACGTCCACCAACATAACTTCCACCGCGCCGGTCATTATTGCCAATTCCTGCTGCAAAAAGTTGCCGGCAACCGGTATGCCATGACGCATCAGAATCTCATTAGCTGTGCAGCACATACCGGTAAGGTTTATGCCTTCGGCCCCTTTATCTTTGGCCATTTTTATAAGTTCCGGTTCCTGCGAGACTGCCACGATTATATCTGACAGAGACGGCTCGTGACCGTGTACAATAATATTGACCTGCTTGGCGTCAAGGGCGCCCAGATTGGCACCAAACCGAATTGGCTGAGGAGCGCCAAATAAAATATCCGAAAGCTCCGTTGCGATCAGAGATCCACCCCAGCCATCGGCCAGGCAGCAACGTATTCCCTGCTTCACCAGGTTTTTGAAGTCAGAGCCTACCCCCATGTGCGTTCTGTGCATAATTTCGACAACCTCACGGTCAATGGAGCGAGGAGTTACGCCCAATTTTTTCCAGACCTTTTGCCTGGCTGGTGGCGGATAAGCTGCCGCACTGATAAGCGTTCCTTCTTGTTTGCCGAATTCGGCCAGTGCTGCATCTGCTAACTCACTGCCAATTTCCTTTGAGTCCCTGCCTTCGACCTTTATACCGAATTTTGCCGCAACCTCCCTTAATTTCAACTCGTCCTTGATCATATAGTCACACTGCTCGCTTTCGACGGCCATCTTGAATGTATGTGCGATGTCACGACCGTGGTCGGAATGTGCCGCAGCGCCGGCGGCAATCATTCGCAGCAAGTTACGCGCTGCAATCGTATCAGCCGTTGCACCACATATACCGGTTTGTGGGACCTCTTCAAAAGGGTCAACTCGGCAAGGCCCCATGGAACAAATTCGACAACAAATACCCAGTTTGCCGAAACCACATTGAGGCTCTTGTTGCTCAAATCTGTCCCAGGCGGTTTCTACACCTGCCTCATTTACATGTTTCAGCATCTCCTGTGTCGCTTTGTCATCGCTACGTTTTTTCGGGTCCATAAACAACTCCTCGGTAATTACTTAACCTTAATAACTTGAAAAACAGTTCTTATACCATATTTAGTCCCGTGTTTCAAGCAGCCGATAGCTTCTGTTCAGCTGCGTATCACGGTACGCACATTATTTTTTGCGATACGTAACAGCTCCGAGCCGTGCAACGGTCTGCAATCTTCTGCATTTCGGGCACAGGCGAAGACGTGCACGGAATTCTTCACTTTTTAGGTCGATCTTGTCCAGGGCCTGCTCATTTACAAGAGTGCTGGCTATGAGCGCTCCACAATCCTGGCAAACAAGCAGCTTTGCCCGCGACTTGAACGGGGATATCTCTATTTCCTGCTCATCTTTGTGGAACCTCACTTTGATAGTCCCGACCGGACAAATTGCAGCACACGCCCCGCAGCCAATACAATCCTCTGAAGGCTGCCGAAAAGGTGCGGCAACAGCCCTGTCCACGCCGCGTCCGGCAAATCCGATAGCAGCTTTGCCGATTATCTCCTCACATACCTGAACGCATAAGCCGCACAGAATACAGTTTCGCTGACTCTCCGTAACCTTCGGGTAACGTGTTTCTTTCACACCCATGCGCTTGGCCAATACCTTTAGCTCCTGGCTCTCCGGTGCTCGTGCGAGCAATAGCTCCATGACACCGCGACGGGCCTGCTCAGCCCGTTCGCTGGAAGCATAAACGACGATATCGCGGCGTACAGGATAATTACAGGCCGTAACAAGTTGTCTCCAGTCACCGCGGTCAAGCTCAACCATGCAGAGCCGGCACGATGCATCGCATGAAACGGATGGGTGATAGCACAGCGCAGGAATCCAGATTCCGGCCTTTCTTGCAGCATCCAGAATAGTAGCGTCCTTTTTGACCCTGACCTTACATCCATCTATCGTTACTGTTGGCACTGGATGATCCTTCCTTATACTTTTAACACCGCGGCAAACGGGCATTTTTCCCAGCAGGTTCCACAGAGCGTGCATTTTTCCTGGTCAATTACATGCGGAACCTTCTTTTCACCGGTAATTGCGTCCACCGGGCAGTTCTTCATACAAATACCGCAGGCCTTGCAGGCTTCCGGATCGATATCGTAACGGAACAGACCGCGACACTCCTTTGCGGGGCAGCGCTTTTCTTTAATATGTGCGTCGTATTCGTCACGGAAATAACGTATTGTAGAGATAATAGGATTTGCGGCAGTCTTGCCAAGGGCGCATAGGGCCGTTCCCTCCAGCAGTTCCGCCAGGCCCTCCAGCCTTTCCACGTCGCCGACTTGTCCCTCTCCGTCTACGATGCGGTCGAGAATATACAACATTTGGGCCAATCCTTCCCGGCAGGGGGTGCATTTACCGCAGGATTCTTCCTTAAGAAAATTGGTGAAGTACTTGGCGACGTTGACCATGCAGGTGTCCTCGTCCATGACAATCATACCGCCGGAGCCCATCATCGAGCCCAGCTTGGTGAGCTCGTCGAAGTCTACGCGGGTATCGAGGTGTTCTGCCGGTATGCATCCACCGGAGGGGCCTCCTGTTTGGACTGCTTTGAAACTCTTGCCATCCGGTACTCCGCCGCCGATCTGATCAATAATCTGCCGCAGTGTGATGCCCATGGGAACTTCCACAAGCCCGGTATTGACCACCTTTCCGACAAGGCTGAATACCTTTGTTCCCTTGGACTTTTCCGTTCCAATGTCGGCGAAGGCTTTTCCTCCCCGGTTGATAATAGCTGGAATATTGGCCCATGTTTCCACATTGTTAAGGTTCGTGGGCTTTTCCCGGAGGCCGCTTTCCACGGTGTGGACATATTTTGCCCTTGGTTCGCCTGCCCGACCCTCCAGCGAGGCCATCAGCGCCGTGGACTCGCCACAAACGAATGCCCCGCCACCGCGGTTGATGCGGATATCGAATGAAAACGAACTACCCAGGAGTTTCTTACCCAACAACCCAACCTCCCGGGCTTGTGAGAGGGCTATTTTCAGGTGCGCAACGGCAAGAGGATATTCATTGCGGACA
>JAUWLI010000066.1 GCA_030613765.1 Phycisphaerae bacterium | reverse complement strand
CAAGTTTGTTTTTGACACAACCGTCGTAGGTCTTGAGCTTTCAGAAGGTCCAAACCGCCAGGGCCAGAGCCCAACGATAGTGCTTGCGGTCCCGGACCGAATAGAGATAGTCCAGAGAAGAAGCTATTTTCGTGTTGACGTGCCCAAATCGCTGAAAGTAAACGTTCTACTGTGGCATCGTGGACTGAAGCGTGCCCCCGAAGCCATACTCCTTGAGCGGGACAAGCAGCAAGATAACAGCGACGAAACAAACAACGATAAGAAGCGGCAGGATTATTACAAGGGCAAGCTCGTTGATATTTCTGCCGGCGGTGCGCAGATTGCAATTGACACTGCACAAAAACCGGACCTCAGGAGAGGCCAGTTTATCGGGCTCACGTTTACGCCTATGCCTTATGAAAAGCCGTTGATACTCGATGCCCAGATTAGAAACATCTTGCCAACAGCAGACGACAAAAATATTTGCCTTGGTATACAGATTGTCGGATTGGAGGCAAGCCCGGAGGGCAGGCAGGTCCTGCAGCGACTGTGCAATGTTGTCGAGCATTATTTCCAGATAAACCAATCCGGCGCCAAACAGCAGGAAATGAAAGGTGCACCAAATGTGAAAGTGGGCATTTCGCAAGCCCGGTAGATACGGACTGTGTAAACAGAGGCAAACAACGCGATTTGTATCTCGCATCCCACTTCACACCCGGCCGGATAAGTTTCCGTCACCGGGTTCAGATTACTTTTCGGATTCCTATTCTGTGACCTGTTCAAGGCTGGACAAAATGGGTTTCCCCTTACGGATTACCTTGTTATAAAGCCATTTCACGAAGCTGCTTGCTGCAAAACCACAGAAAATCAATACCAGAGCTACCTGTATATTCCAAATAATCACGCCGATGCCCAAAAGGAGCCATATAAGATGTGAGAAGGGTTTTTGGCCCTTGATGTACTGATTCAGGACATGCGGATATCGAATCCTGCTAACCATCAAAACCGCAATCCCCAGTGTCAAAAACGGCAGAGCATACATAATGGCGCTTTCGCAAATAACAAACACACGGGAGCCTTTGGTTAATAACTCCGGCAGCGTCTCCTGATGGAATATTATCAGGCTAACTATCACACCGGCCGCCGCTGGACCCGGCAAACCCATAAAGCTCATATGCGCTGACTCATCTTCCTCGTTTTCGACATTAAACCGGGCAAGTCGAATGGCCTCGCAGCTAATATAAGCCGCCGCTGCCAGCCAGACGAAACGCTGCAGGAAACTCGCAAAAGTTACGTTGAGTTGGGTAAGTCCGGCCAATTTGAACTCTTGTAAAACCTCAAACATCAGGAAAGCCGGCGCCACACCGAAGCTGATAATATCGCAGAGGCTGTCGAGCTGGCCACCGAAGCTCGAAGTGCTCTTGCTCATTCGGGCCAGCCTTCCGTCAAGCATATCGGCAATCATTGCCAGCAGGACCATATAGCCGGCCATCGCAAATGCACCTTTACTGGCAAAAATCACGGCTACGAAACCACATACACCGTTGAGAATTGTTATGAGCGAGGGCAGGACCGTGACGTACTTTAGCCTTTGCTTTCGCACACGCCGCAACAAACTCTCTTTGGCAGCTTCGGTTTTTAATCTGGGCATAACTCATACCTTACAAGAGGTGTCAAACCCGCTTTGACTTTGTCACCTATCCGGACCAGACAATTTACGTTTTCACCAGAAGGTACATACAATTCCGTCCTTGAGCCGAATTTTATCATCCCGAATTTCTCACCGCCAGTCAAAACCTGGCCTTCGCTTACATTGCAGACAATTCGCCGGGCGATTGCCCCACTGATTTGCCGAACAATCAACCGCTGTTGCGGGCCGTCAGTCATGACTAAATCCAGATTGTTGGACTCATTAACCCGCCCGGACTGCGGATTCGCAGCATTCCTGTATTTGCCTTTTCTATAGGTGATTTTCTCGACTTTTGCATTACACGGGGCGCGATTAATGTGGGTACTGAAAATACTCAAAAATATTCCGACCCGCAGCACAGCTCCGCCAATAAAGTTATCTTCCTCTACAATCTCAATATCAGTTATCCTGCCATCAGCCGGTGCCAACAGCAGATTTGTGTCCGAAGGCGGTTTTCGGTAAGGATCACGGAAGAATGCCAAAATCCATATCAAAACAACTGCCAGGAGGGCTTCTACCAAAAGTATAGCCCACGGTGGCAATCCGCCCCGGGCCGACCCTGCCAGCGGAAAAACAATCATTACCGCAAGCACAATCACCGGAAAAACGACTACCTGCGGCCAACCGTATTTCGTCAGCGGTATTCTCATTATCAAATATAATAATCTCCAGCCGGCGGACAATCAAGACCGTTGGAGACTTTTTCCCTGCTTCTCAAACGTGGGCAATAAAAAAAAGGCCGACCTGAGAGGTATCGGCCTTTCGGAGGAGGGTGATGACACAAGATATTATCCCACACCAAAATCCCCTTTGCCGTCTGCGACAGCAAACAAGGGGACACTGACACCACCGTTCTGCATCGCTGCAATGAAGCAGCAGTGCCATTTTGATACAGGCGGAGAACTCTTCCTATATATATAGACGCGATACAGCCTAAAAAGTTACATAGTTTTTAGTAAAAGTTAGGTAAAACTCCATAAAAACGGCGATTCCGGGCTCTCCTCCGGGAAAAAAAGGCCGACCCACCAGGACCGGCCAATTGAAGGAGTATCATGCAGGAATTCAAAAACCACTTACACTCACAGGGCTCTTTATCCACACACTACCCTGCGAGGGTAACTTCGGGCTCCTGCTTCTATCAATAGTAGGCATAACAGAACCCACAAAGTCACAAAATTTTCTGTAAAATTTGTATAAAACTTCGTAAAAATAACGACTCTGCACCTCCTGTATAAAAAGGCCGACCCACGAGGATCGGCCAATTGAAGGAGTATCATACAGGATCCCAAGTGCCACCCACAATTACAGGATATTATCCTTGTCCAAATCTACCCCCGTGAGGGCGGTCTCAAACTCCTGCTTCTACACTTAATAGACGTAATATAACCCCAAAAGTTACAATGTTTTTTGTAAAATTTGTGTAAAACTTCCTAAAATCGCCGTTTTCTGCACAAAAAGGCCGGCCTAATCCAGCCTGGCCTCAAGATTATTCAAACCACACATTTATTCATTTCCCTTTGGCAAAGTCTCCGGATCAAAAATCCCCTCAGGAAATTCCGGATCTGTATCAAGAAAGACCACAGCGTTGTTGGTCCCGATTCTTTTTGCATACCATTGTCCGGCATCTGTTTGTCCAAATTCAGTAACTTCTCGAATCCGCGTCTTTTCCACGAAAATCCTGTCGGGATCAACTCCCTCAAGCCATGATTTGTCCCTTTGCCAGGGTGCATTTCGTAAGTAATGCTCTTCAAACCTTTGACATATATAATCGCGTTGGGGATTGAGGTACCACAGCCTTTTGCAAGGTAGTGTCGCCGAGTCTTTGTGTACTTCCCCCTGCCAGAGACGTTGCAGGCAAATCAACTTGTTTTGTTTTGAGTACTCGTCCTCAAGAACTGTAATCGGCGGCTCTCCAGGGACTCCGAGGCGCAGGTTGTTTTGCGGCCAACCCCAACTGCCAAGTCCAAAATCTCTATAATTTCTTTCGGGGCTATGCACTGGAGGTTTAGAACTCCACCTTTTTGCTTTTAAATCGCGTGTGACCGTATAATTGTACTCGCTGTCATAGAGCACTACCATTATGCAACCGCTGTACTCGCCCCGGGTCCACCACTTAAGCTGTGAATCAAAAGTATTTCCCATCTGAGCAGAGTATTTTGGCCAGTTATCAAGGTACTCCAGCCAATCAAAAACCTGGTATTTCTCGAATCTCTGAAGCCTTCCATCGGTATAAACTCGCGTGACTTCATCAATTACAACTGCGCCGATTCGCTCGATATTATTGTAGTGCGATTGTACCACAATATACCGCGACGGCGCATTCTGGCGGTACGCCTTGTAAGTGTTGAATATCTCTTCGGCCTCCGGCTTCGTGCGGTTGTCAATGACAGCAGCCGACCTTGGTGCCCCAAGTTCATATATATCTGCCGGCCCGTCATCAGGATAATCAAAAGTCATTTCACCAAACACCTTTACATTGCCATCAGGATCATACCCTTTAAGCTTCAACGTCATAATTAAGTGGGTGTCGCTGTCTACCACAAAGAGCCACTCCTCAACACCCTTATTTCCCTTATTTCCCCTCGGAACTCTAACTTTATATATTTCAACATCGCTTCCGTCATATTCGTCGTTCTTACGCGTTACCTGGGTTCCTTCATTTTCACTCAGTTGTTCTACAATCTTTTCCAGCAATTCCCATGGCGACCCCGCTCCCGCCGCGAACTTTCTATTTCTAAGGCTGGAAATAGTTATTTGCTCTGTACCTGGTTTGTATGCATACGCCACTTGCTTGTTATGATCGATGAGTGTTAGTTCACCGTTCTCGTTTATAGCTTCAATCCTTGACGTGAAAGAGAACCAATGCTGGCTTTGCTCTTTGTGGTCTTCTCGCTGCATCTGGAGAAAAGTGTGTGCCCAGGGCATTTTTTTCATGTTCTCCATAACCTGGCCTAATGCGACACTTGATCCATCAATTGAGCTGCCGAACCAGGTTACAACAATCGTTACTGCAATAATTATCACGGCTGCGGCAGCGAGTTTCATAAAAGGACCCTTAATAATTCTCCTGACCAAGTTTTTATCATTTATTCTGCCGGATTCACTAAATGTCGCAGTATCAATGCAGCCCATTACATTCCTGGCAATCGAGTCATCAGTGCCTATTGCCTGGCCTAACTCTTCCAATTTTTCTTCGATGGATTCTTTGTCGGTCATTTTTCCGACCTCTCTAATATCTTTCGCAGACGTCTGTGTGCTCGCGATAGCTGTTTGGTCACGGTGCCGACGCTTCGGCTGAGTATCTCAGCAACATCTTTAATGCTGTGGCCGGCAAAATACCGAAGCATTACAACCTGTTCTTCCCCCTTAGGCAGCTTTACAACTGCTGCTAAAAGCCATTGTTTTTCTTCATCAAGCTGGCCGTCTGGATTGTGTGTCGGCGGCCGAACAACTGATTCCAAACCAGCTCCATCTCGTTTTCGGCGTGCCCAGTCAATCGCACGCCTGCGAGTGATTTTCAACAGCCAGGCCCCGAAGGCCGCGGGCTTTCGCAGTCCGGGCAGTTTCTCATAGGCAGTTACGAATGCATCCTGTGATATGTCCGAAGCCAAATGATAATCGCCTAAAACGTCCAGCGCTGTCGCACGAACCGGACGCTCGTAACGCTTGACAAGCACCGCAAAAGCCCGCTTGTCGCCACCTAAAACAGCGTTTACTAATTCAGCATCTGATTGCACCTTGCAAGGTCTCCACATTGGAATCGAAGCGCTTCTATTATTAAGAGCGAATAAACACCAAAAATGCGACAAAAAAATCCTTTTCGGAATATAATAATCAGTGTAACTCTGTAACCAGGTCTTGACGGGGCAGGTAAGAATCGGTATTCTTCACCAAAAATAACGAATTTCGAATAAAAAACAAAGAAAGGATGCAAGATGTTCACAACGATTGTTGATGTAATGGCAAGGGAAATACTCGATTCCCGCGGCAACCCTACGGTTGAAGTCGATGTGCTGCTTGATGACGGTTCGTTCGGCAGGGCGGCAGTACCATCCGGGGCCAGCACAGGCGCTTACGAAGCAATCGAGCTTCGCGACACAAAGGCAAAACGCTATATGGGCAAAGGCGTTACCAAGGCCGTTAAAAATGTAAACGAAGTTATCGGGCCTGAAGTTGTAGGTATAGACGCCACGCAGCAGGAAGAACTCGACAGTCTGATGATTGAGCTGGACGGTACGGCCAACAAAGGCAAGTTCGGTGCAAATGCAATTCTGGGTGTCTCGTTAGCGGCGGCAAAGGCGGCCGCGGATTCGGCCCAACTGCCTCTTTACCGTTATTTAGGCGGATGCAACGCAAATATCCTGCCCGTACCGATGATGAATATTCTAAACGGAGGAAAACACTCGGACAACAATGTCGACTTCCAGGAATTTATGATTATGCCGATAGGCGCCAAAAATTTCCCGCAGGCATTGCAGATGGGAGCGGAAGTCTTCCATACGCTCAAGAGCGTGCTGACCAAAAAAGGATATGCCACATCGGTCGGCGATGAAGGCGGTTTTGCCCCAATGCTCAAAAGCAACGAGGAGGCCCTGGAAGTCATTATGACCGCCATCAAAAAAGCAGGCTACAAAGCCGGTAAGGACGTCGCAATAGCACTGGACCCTGCTGCAACAGAAATGTTCGACAGCAAAACAAAGAGCTACAAGTTTTTCAAATCCAGCCCGAAGAAAAAAATCTCCTGCGATGCCTTGATCGCGCACTGGGCCAAATGGGTGAACAAGTATCCTATCGTTTCTATCGAAGACGGATTGGCCGAGGATGACTGGACCGGCTGGAGCAAAATTACCAAAAAGCTCGGCGATAAAATCCAACTGGTCGGCGACGATTTGTTCGTAACCAATACCGAGCGTCTGGCAAAAGGTATCAAGTTGAATAGCGCCAACTCGATTTTGATAAAGCTCAATCAGATAGGCACGCTTACAGAGACATTCGAGGCCATCAATATGGCCCGTAGAGCAGGCTGGACAGCCGTCATCAGCCACCGAAGCGGCGAGACCGAAGACAGTACAATCGCCGACCTAGCTGTTGCCACAGGCGTCGGCCAAATAAAGACCGGCTCACTTTGCCGAACAGATAGAATCTGCAAGTACAATCAACTGCTCAGAATAAGTGAAGACCTTGGTTCAGCCGCACAATACGCCGGCCTTAATCTCGTGAAAGGGTGAAACGTGAATAAGTGAACGAGTAAATGAGTAAACACATAAACTCATTTACGCATAAAGGCATCCACGAACTACGAGATACGAAATTGCGAAGGCAAAATATCATCCGAGTGGTCTTGTTTGTTGTCTTTTTCAGCATCGGCGCAGCAGCACTGAGCGGCTCTATACTCTGTGCTGATTTGCTTCTATACTATCATAACAAAGGATTGTTGAATAATGAGAAGGAATTATCAAGCCAGCTCAAATCCCTGAACGCCGATTACGATGCACTGCTGCAGCAGTTAAGAGACGACCCTAATCTTATCAAGCGCATCGCCCTTGTTTGGCTCGGCAAAGAAACTGACGATGCGAACACTATTTACCCGAAAGCCACAGCAGAGCAATTAGCCGCCGCCAGAAAAGCATTGACAGAAGAGACAAGCGGAGAACCTGCCAAAGAAACACTACCCAGGTGGCTTACTCGCTGCAGAGAACCCCGCCGACGAACAATGCTTTTTTTTGCAGGCGCCGGCTTAATCCTTATTTCGTTTATATGTTTCGGACCGGCCAAAGAAAAAAATCGGGAAGATACAAAAAGTTAAACGTGCAAAACAGGTTGCCGGTTGCCTGCTAAGCCGTCACCGGCGGCGTCTTTACGCCTCCTGCATTTGGGCTGCCAAGGCCACCCTGAAGATAGCACCGCTCGGCTTGGCTGTGATGATTTCCACGAAGCCTTCGTGTGCCTGGGCAAATCTTTTCACCAGCGCAAGACCAAGTCCCGTCCCCGTGGTTTCGCGCGTAGCTTCCGACCCCGTTCGGTAGAACTGCTCAAAAACCTTGTGTCTTAGCCGATGAGGAACACCGGGGCCATGGTCCTCAACTTCGAGCAGGATGAACCGGCTGTCGTTTCTGGTTCGCACCGTAATAGACTTGTCCTCTGCATTACGCGCATACTTGATCGCGTTGTCGAGCAGGTTAACCACGATCTGTGTGACCGCATCCGGGTCAAAAGTCCTTTGTCCAAGTTTCCCGAGTTCTGTTTTTATCGAAAAGCCGTTCTGCGCGGCATAGGGCCTCATCATCTCGACAACGTCCGCAACGCACTGGTTGATATCGCCCAAACTGAACGTATATATTTTCCGGCCCTTTTGGATGCGGGAAAAGTCAAGAACGTTCTCAATAAGCCTGCTCAACCGCTCACTTTCCTGCCGCATATTCCCGTAATATTCGACGAGCTTGTCCTCCGATTTGACCCAGTTCTTCTCTAACATCTCCGAGTACATCCGTATCGAAGTAAGCGGCGTCCTAAGCTCGTGCGAGACGGCTGATATAAAATCATCCTTCTTCTGTGCTAATTTGAGCTGCGCCCGCGCATTATGCCATAAACTTGCCAGCGCCAGCGTTACAGCCAAAAGCACAATTATAATAATACCGAAATACACGTGTCGGAGCTGATTTATCTGTTCGGTAATCCAGGCAGGATTGATTTCTCGAAGCTGTAATATCAATTCACCAAAGTCAAAAACCAGGAATGCTGTATAGGCAACATCCCCATCTTCTGCCGAGCCATTATTCGTTTGAGGTAATTCAAAACTCATACCTTCGCGCATCAACCGCACTGAGGATTCTTTGACCTCATCGATCAGCTTCTTTTCATTGAGCTGGAATCCCTGCATAAAGGTTTTGTCTTCGATTTCTATGTTTCTGACTAAAAACACCTGCCCGCCAAATATGGATTCCTCAGCGTTACCCCCACCGGTAACTATGGGCTCAAAACCTCCAACCCTGACCTGCACTGTATCACTTTGGTCTTGCCCCCCGGGCAACAACGGTACGCCAGTGAACTGTTCAGCCATCTGCGCCGCTTGAGTTGCCGGCTGCTGTGCCTCTGCCTGACTCTGCTCTTCAGGTTGACTAAAATTTAAATACGTTTGCGCACTCTGCTGCCGTGTACGAGACGGTGCTGCTCGCTGCTGCAATAGCCCGTCGTTTGCAAAGGTATTGTCTATCAATGCCTGACGCGTTTGCCTGATAACCCGAGTATTCTGTCCCTGTGCCCGCAGGCTCTCGATGGGTAAGGCCTTCCCCTGCCTGCTTCTCAAAACCTCGCTCTTCTTGCCTTTGCTTTTCTGAACGTTATCTTTGGCCACCTGTTCTTCTTCATAGGTATCCAATGCATTCTTGTATAAACTTCTGAATTCACTGGGTTCGGGGCTGGTAGTCACTTTCAATGAAGCTGGCGTCACACCTTTTAGCACAGGCAGCAGATTTCTCTCTATGTTTTTGCGGTTCGATCCCACTTGAGCGGACAATATTTTGTTTTCCTCGTTTTCACCCTCTCTTTGTAATATGTCATCATTTGGCGTGATGATGCTGCCGCTTGACTCGATTTGGAAGTTGCCCCAGGCAAAGTTGTTGTCCAGCCCGCCCGCCAGCGGAGAACGCATTAGAGTCACCTGCCGCTCTTGATTAAGCGCGATGTTGTCCGGTACATAGTAATAATTATAATCGGTATAAGGGCGGTCCTGTTCGTCCTGCATGAACTCATCGAGTTTGCGTTTGACGTCCTGCCTGATTTGCTCCGCTACTTCGGCAAATTCACCCAGACGCGCCCCCTCCAGGCCCTCCGCCCATTTCTCGACGGCGTGGTATCCCAGCATCGTCAAACCACCCAGGGCCAAAAGAATTATCAACGATAATATAATAAGTCGTGTGTACATTTTCTTTAACTAATCCTGCTGTAGCTAATTTTCATACTTATAGCCGGCACCGCGTACGGTTTTGATAATCTGAGGCTCGGCTGAGTTCTTCTCGATTTTGCTGCGAAGCTTGGCGATGTGCATATCTGTTGTTCTGGTGCCCAATTCACTCATATCCTCGTTCCAAACCGCCTTGTAGAGTTCTTCCCTGCTGATGACCCGGTTTGGATTTGCGGCAAAGTACTGGATGATTGCCGCTTCACGTTTGCTGATTTCCATTTCCTCACCGCCGCGTGTTGCTTTCAGCGCTGCAATATCAACATCGAAGTCCGCAAATTTAAAAGCCTGCCCGACAGCCCGGCCCGGGTCCGTCCGCCGAAGCACCGCCTTTATCCGGGCCAGCAGCTCTTCGAGCGAAAATGGCTTGGCGATATAGTCATCGGCTCCGAGATTCAGACCGCTTACTTTTTCTTTTTCCTGACCCTTGGCCGTCAGCATAATGACCGGAGTCTGCATGCCGTCTCGACGCCATCCCGTGCATAGCTGTTCACCGCTGATTTTCGGAAGCATCAGGTCAAGCAAAATCAAATCAAACCGCTTCTCAGCCACAACCCGCTGCGCTTCGAGACCGTCTACAGCCTCACTAACACCAAAGCCGTGAAACTCCAGAAAATCTCTAAGCCCCGAGCGGATTTTCTGCTCATCTTCAACTACCAATATGTGCGCTTTTTGTTCCATATATCACCTACTTATATTATAGACCAAATTCGGGCCGAAGGTTTGTAAATACTTTGTAAAAAAGCTCACGTCCTATTTTACATCCATTTTACTCAACTCTCAACCGACAATGTCGTATTATTTATATAGTTAGAGAACCAGTTTATGAAACCTTATTTGAGAGGAATCGAAAATGAAAAAGCAGACACAAAACCTCATAGTAACCACTGCAATAATTGCCTTGACAGTGGCGGCCTTTGTTTTGGTCGAACCGGTGCAGGCACAAATGCGCCACATAACGATAAGACCTCCTGCGTCGAATGTCATTGTCCCACAGTGCCGGGCGCGGGCATTCACCCCGGACCGACGTGGAACTGTTGAGATAACGGAAATCAGTGCGCTCATTGATATCCTTGAGAGCACAGCAACTACAACGATAGAGATTCGGCTGCAAAACAGAAGCAATCGACGTCAGGAAGCAGAGCTAATTATTCCGGTGCCGGACGGCGCCGTTGTGCGCGGCTTTGCTTATGATGGGCCCCATGGCAAAATCACGGCCAAAGTGCTTCCCAGGGATGAGGCGAGAAGAATATACCGGCAGTTGGTTGCGAAAATTCGCGACCCGGCGCTGGTGGAATTCATCGGCTACAATCTTATACGCTCAAGTGTCTTTCCTGTTGAAGCCAGAGGCAAACAAAGAATACGTCTGACATACGAGCATCTTCTTGAGGTTGACGGCAATCGCGCAGATTACGTACTGCCGCGGACCGAATCGTTGAAGTATGCCGTACCGTGGAAAATTACAGCAAACATCAAG
>JAUWLI010000094.1 GCA_030613765.1 Phycisphaerae bacterium | reverse complement strand
TGATGCGATAATGTAATAGTACAGTTAATGATTAGTTTGTTAAATTTATGGAGTTGATATAAGAAAAATGAATGATCAGAAGACAAAAAAAGAAATAGACAGACGCAGCTTTCTTCGTTCCTCGGCTGCTGTTGGGGCGGGCCTGGTGTTTTCGCCAATGATTGCAGGCCAGTCAGATGGTGCCGCAAAGGCGGATGATATAAACATAGCCCTGCTCGGTTGCGGAGAGCAGGGACAGGTCTTGATGAATGCCTGCCGAAACATCCCCGGCATTCGCTTTAAGGCGGTTTGCGATATCTGGACCGCTTATAATCAAAAACGGGTTACAAAGCTGCTGGGAAGATACGGCCACGTGAACAATGCTTATGTGGACTACCAGGAAATGTTAGCTAAAGAGAAGGACATCGACGCGGTGATAATCGCTACACCCGATTTTTGGCATGCCGACCATACCGTTGCTTCTCTTAAGGCCGGCCCGCACGTCTACTGCGAAAAAGAAATGTCCAATACACTGGAGGGAGCCAGGCGGATGGTACAGGCCGCCAAGGAAACCGGCAAGCTCTTGCAGATTGGTCATCAGCGGCGAAGCAATCCGCGTTACATACACTGCTATGACAAGTATATCAAAGGAGCGAAACTGCTCGGCCGAATTACCACAATAAACGGGCAGTGGAACCGCAGTAAGGCGGCATGCAAGGACCTGGGCTGGCCGAAAAAATATCCTTTGGAGCAGGTGACCCTCGAAAAGTACGGTTTCAAGTCGATGGAGCAGTTCAAAAACTGGCGGTGGTATAAAGGGCTGGGAGGCGGCCCTATTGTTGACCTCGGCTCGCACCAGATTGATATTTATAGCTGGTTCCTCGGGGCAAATCCGAAATCCGTAATAGCAAGCGGTGGTATCGACTATTGGAAGGGACACGAGTGGTATGACACTGTGATGGCCATATATGAGTATGAAACAAAAGAGGGGACTGTCAGGGCCTTTTACCAGACGATAACCACAAACAGCAGCCAGGGATATTATGAAAGCTTTATGGGTGATGAGGGTACGCTTTCTATGTCGGAGGCTTCAGCCAGAGGCAGTCTCTTTAGGGAGCCCGATGCGCCGGATTGGGACAAATGGGTCAAGATGGGATATATAAGCGAACCGCCCAAGAAGGAAGAAGCCGAAACCAGTGCGGTGCTGGATGTACGCGAGACGGTTCCGGTTGCGGAGTACAAGATCCCGGTGACAATGGACAAACCGTACCATCAGCCGCACCTTGAGAATTTCTTCGACGCTGTTCGCGGCAAGGCCAAACTTAATTGCCCCGCAGAAATCGGATACGAAACGGCTGTCACCGTGCTGAAGGTCAATGAAGCGGTGGAAGCCGCTCGTAAGCTGGACTTCAAGCCGGACGAATTTGAGGTTTAGATTGTATTTGTGACTTTTGAGTTGAGCGACGAGCTATGAACTATGAGCGTTAAGAAAAGGATTGAACGTACGTTGAAAAAAGGATTTGTAATAACAGCCGTTTGCAGTTGGTTGGTTTTGGCTTTGTCGGCCGTTGCCAATGATGGGCAGAAAAAGATAGGGGATGTAAGTGACGGCAGCCTGGCCGTTCCCGTTCATGTTATTGGACTGCTTGATGAGGAAGGTGATAAGATTTCCCCCGATGATGACCCCGTTCTGCCGTTTTCTATGCGCCAGACCTGCAGCGAGTGTCACAGCTATGAGACAATCGGTAAAGGATGGCATTTTAATGCAGCCGATGTAAATGCTGTTCCGGGGAGGAAGGGACAACCCTGGATTTTTGTAGACCCCGGCACATGCACGCAGATACCTCTGTCTTACCGTCCCTGGCCCGGAGCTTTTCATCCTGAACAGCTTGGCATAACAACTTTTAAGTTTACCCAGCTCTTCGGCCGGCACATGCCCGGCGGTGGAGCCGGAGAACTTGAAAGTGATGGCATGGATGAGTTGATTCGCCAGGATGTATCCGGCAAACTGGAAAACAACTGTCTCGGCTGTCATAATGCTCACCCGGGCCAGGACCAGGCTGAATATGCCGGCCAGGTAGCCCGTCAAAATTTTCGCTGGGCTGCGGCTGCCGCCTGCGAATTTGCTTCCGTTAAAGGCGCCGCTGTTACCCAGCCGGACACCTACGACCCCTTGATGGACGAGGCGATAGCTACAACGTATCGCGAAGATACATTCGACCACAAGAAGAACGTGTTCTTTAACATTACCAGGAAAGTGCCTAACGAACGGTGTTATTTCTGCCATTCCAACATAGAGGTTGGTGAGCACGGCTCGGAAGAGTGGGAGGCGGATGAGGATGTGCATTTAACTGCAGGACTGAACTGTGTTGATTGCCACCGCAACGGCCTTGACCATAATATTATCCGGGGATATGAAGGTGAGGATACAGCATCACAAAATCCATTAGCAGCTTCTACATCATGTAAAGGCTGCCATACGGAAGGGCGGTTAGGTGCCCCTGTGCCTGAACATCCTGGCATTCCGCCGGTGCACTTTGAGAAAATCACCTGCACGGCCTGCCATTCGGGTCCCTGGCCGAAGAAACAGACTCATCGCGGCAAGACCTCACGGGCGCACGCCCTGGGTACACATGGCGTTAACAAGTCAGCAGATGCGCTACCGCATATTTTGTATCCTGTCTATGCTAAGCAGGCCGGTGGCAAGATTGCACCCCATAAGCTCATCTGGCCTGCCTTTTGGGCGAGCCTGAAAGACGAAAAGGTAACGCCGGTAGACCTTAACCTCGCCAAGCGAGCTTTGGGACGAAGCATTGCTCGGGCCAAGCCTCGAAGCCTGGGTGATTGGCCGGCTTTGACTGATGAACATATTACCAAGGCTTTGAGTTCGTTAAAGAAGACGGTTGAAGGCGAACCCGTTTACATTTGCGGCGGAAAACTCTACAGCCTTGATGAGTCGGGCAAACTTCGCGAACCTCAAGAGAACCCAGCAGCGCAGCCGTACCTTTGGCCGATTGCGCACAATGTCAGGCCGGCTGCTCAGTCACTGGGCGTTCACTACTGCACGGATTGCCATGCCACCGATGCACCCTTCTTCTTCGGTGAAGTTGCCGTCGACTCTCCTCTTGACGCTGAGCAGGATGCCGCCAAGGAGATGGTCGAATTCCAGGGTATTGATGCTTTTTATGCCTGGGCGTTTGCTTTTTCATTTGTATTTCGCCCGTGGCTGAAAATTGTTGCTCTTGGCTCTTGTGCACTTATTGGTGTGGTTTTGTTGTTGTATGGGCTTAAGGCCCTGACCTGTGTTGTTAAGGCACTGTCTCAGGGAAATTAGAAAACCTCATTGAGAATATAATATGTTTCGTATAGTTTCAATAATCTGTTTTATAGTGTGTTTTGCGGGAATCGGAGCATGTTGTGCAGTACGCCCATGCAAGGTATGCGGATGGAAGGGCGGCCAGATCTTAGGAAGGCTGATGTGTCTTTTCTTGTTGCCTTTCATAAATTGGCGTTTAAGCCTGCTGGGAATGTTAAAAAAACTCGTTTACTGGGTGGCGTTAATTTGCTTTGTAGTGTTGGCAATCACGGGATTTGCCCAGCGTCTGTTGTTAGGTGAGGCTATTAGCGGTTATTTGTTGATGCTTCATGCAACTTGTGCGCCGGTCTTTGCAATTTGCTTGGCGCTGCTGGCCTTAATGTGGGCGCCGCGATGTGTTTTCCATTGGGGAGATTGGCCCTGGCTGGAGGGTTTGATTCGGCGTGTTATTCGGTTGGAGGCCGATGCCGCCGAACCTGCCTGTGAAGGCTTTAATCTTGGACAGAAGATAACTTTCTGGCTGATTGTGGTATTAGCTTTACCATTAATCCTGTCAATTGTTTCGAGCATGCTTCCGTTTTTCGGAACCCATTGTCAGGAATTGCTTTTGGATGCACATCGTTATAGCGCACTATTAATGGCGATGGCTATAATTGTACATACCTACTTGATGATCCGGATTCAAATGAAGGAATAATGGGCAAGTGAGCTGTTTTTGTACATTTTTCTGGACTGGATAGGGGGATTTTTTATAGATGGGAACCGGCAAAGACCGGAAAGGAGATATGCTATGCAAAAGGTAAGAGTAGCTGTAGTCGGGCTTGGTTTTGGAGCCGAGTTTATCCCTATTTATCAGAGGCATCCTGATGCCGAATGTTACGCTATTTGCCAGAGAAACGAAGACCATCTCAACGAGATAGGTGAGCAATTTGGAATCGAAAGACGGTTCACCAAGTTCGAAGACCTTTTAAGCATTGATGAGCTGGACGCTATCCATGTCGTTTCGCCCATAGCCGACCATGCCTGGATGTCACTTGCCTCGTTAAACGCGGGCAAGCATACTGCCTGCACGGTTCCAATGGCTACAACTCAAGAAGACTGCCTCGAAATTGCGAAGGCGCGGAAAAAGAGCGGCAAAGTTTATATGATGATGGAAACCGCGGTATATTCACGTGAATTTCTCTACGCAAAGGAACTGGTTGAGACGGGTAAGCTGGGCAAGATTCAGTTTTTAAGGGGTTCGCATCAGCAGAATATGGGCTTGCCTGGTTGGCCGGACTACTGGTACGGCTTCCCGCCAATGCACTATGCAACCCACGCAATCAGCCCGCTGCTCTGCCTTGCGAAAAAGTCGGTTGAGTCGGTTGTTTGTTATGGCTCAGGAGTAATTCAGGAAGATTATATCAAAAAATACAATTCGCCGTTTGCAATTGAAACCGCTATCCTGAAACTGGCCGATTCTGAACTTGCCTGCGAGGTGACAAGGTCACTTTTTAATACAATCCGGCAATACAGAGAAAGCTTTGATGTGTACGGTACAGAACTTTCATTCGAATGGGAGCAGGTTGCCGGTGAGGGGCCGGTGATTTACTCCGGCTATGAAGATGCAAAAAGGGTAGAGGTTCCGGATTACGGGCACCTGCTGCCAAAGGAGATAGCTCCGTTCACGGGCCACGGCGTCTATGACGAAGAACACGAGCACACTTCTTTTATCCAGGGCTCGGGACATGGCGGCTCACATCCCCATCTGACTCACGAATTTATTCGGGCGATTGTTGAAGGCCGGGAGTCTGCGGCCGATGCAAAAACCGCCGCAAACTGGACAATGGCTGGGATATGCTCCCACGAATCGGCCATGAGCGGCGGCAAGAGGATTGAGATCCCTCAGGCAGAATAATTTTTTATGCCATTCGACTTTTTAAGAGACAATGTTATACTGGTTGGACACCCGGCAAGGTGCCGGTGGAACATAATCGAGTAATTTAGTTAGGAGAACGAATTATGAGTAATGGAATGCTACCAGATTATGTGAGTATGGCCAAGCCCAATCCGGCCGAAAACAGAGCTCCCTGGTACAAGAATACGGCGCCGACGTACGCAGGTATTTTCCTGTGGTTCGTTTTCTGGAGCCAGGCGCCGACCGGCGGCGGGGCCGGTGCACCCGGCGGTGTACTCGGTCAAGGTATCGGCGTGGCGCTTCTGGGCCTGGTCGTAGCGGCGCTTCTGTGTCACTTTCTGTTCTATCTGGTTCCCGGTCTGCTCGGTATGAAGACGGGCCTGCCTCTTTACGTCGTCGGGACATCTACTTACGGCGCGCAAGGCGGATTCTTAATGCCTGGTTTTCTTATGGGAGTACTGCAATTCGGCTGGCTTGGCGTTAATGCGTATTTCGCATCGAAGGCCATTGCGTCTTTCTTCGGCCCCAGCGAAGTTACCTGGAAGGTGATTGCTGTGATCTGGGCGGCTGTTGCTGCGTTCGTGGGACTCAAGGGTATTCAGTACGTTGCTAAAGTCGCCACGTTCCTTCCTTTGATCCCCTTGGGAATCCTTGTTATTATGCTCGGGAAAACTATGGGGGGGATCGGCGATTTCGATGCGGAAGCTCTGGTGGCGGCAGGGACCGTTGAGGGAGGTGCAACGAGCGGTTTGAGCTTCTTTGGCGTGATGTTGTTGAGCATAACATTTGTGGTTGGTTTCTTCGCGACGGCGGGCGCCGCCGGCGTTGATTTCGGCATGAACAACAAAGACGCCAAAGACGTTCAGATGGGCGGCTTGGTCGGAATCGCTCTGGCTACTATCGTTGCAGCGGGTGCAGCTATTCTGATCGCTGCGGGCAACTTTGGCGCAACTGGCAATTACGCGATGAATCCAGCTTCAGCTGATTTCATGGGAGGCTTGATGGGTTCGGGCGATACCGGCAAAATTATGGCTCTGTTGCTGGCTGTTGCGGCATTCCCGCCGGCATGCTTCTCGTCGTTCATCGCGGCTAATAGTTTCAAGACAACGCTTCCCAAAGTGAACCCGTTTGCTTCTGTCGGTATTGGTGCCGGTGTCAGCATTCTTTTGGCCGTCACCGGTTTGGCGGGCAGGGCCGGTGCGGTCTTCACAGTGATCGGTGCATCTTTCGGCCCCGTTTGCGGAGCTATGATGGTTGATTACCTGATGGCAGGCAAGAAGTGGGTGGGTCCTCGTGCCGGTTGGAACCTCGCCGGGTGGATATCCTGGGCGGCCGGATTTGTAGTCGGCATTCTACCTTTGGTGAGCAGTGTGAAAATTCCCGCGGCTCCTTTGGCGGCATTTATTGTCGGTGCGGTGCTCTATTTTGTACTTGCCAAGGCAGGGCTTGAGTCAAAAGTGCTTGAGATGACTCCTGCTGAGGCTCCGGCTGAAAGTGATAAGGCCCAGTAGTGAGTTGCGTTTGAGAATCCGAAGTAAATGCGAAATTGACAATTGATTAATGTATCGTCCTATAATGCAGGGGTTCGGTGTTCCCGAATCCCTGCTGTTTTTTTCATGTCCTGGGGATGAAAGCGATGAAAAGGCCTGTTATGGCTGTTTTTTTGTTTACCTGGGTCCTGTAGTGAACTGGATATGCAGCAAAGAAGTGCAAAAAAATAGCAGTCCGGTAGCTTGACAATCTTATCTAAATAATATAAAATCTTTGTTATTATTAAGTTAGGCAAACGGTAGTTTGCTTCAAAAACAGTGTATCGTAGATTATGCAAAATTTTGAGGTTAAGAAGAAATGAGTAAAAAAGGTCTTAATTCAGTTGTGAACGTTTCTGTCTGTATTTTGATAGTGATGGCTTTGTTTGTTGTTGCTTCCTGCAAACAATCCGAGGAGGAGGCTCCAACTCCGACTCAACCGGAGAAAACAGAGACGAAACCCCCCGTTGTGTCAGAGGATCCGGTTAAAGATGTGTCAGTGGAACCAGTAAAAGAAACGGTAAAAAGTGTTTTAGAATCCCCCGAAGTGACGAAAGTGACCCCACCGACAACCAAGGACACCGAGAAAGTCGAACCGCCTGCCGTCGGGGATGCAAGCACATCCAAATGGGTGCCGATACTGATTAAGCTTCCCAAACCGATGTTTGTTGGCACGCCTCAGGATACGAAGGTGGAGAATCTTGAGCCACCGCGTGGAAAGCCGCGGCCTCCATTTTACGCCCCACCGGATGTAACAAATGTTGCCTTCGAAAAACCGGTGGTCAGCACGGATGAAGAGCCCATCATCGGCGAGATAGAAATGATAACCGACGGTGACAAGGAAGCGGCTGACGGCAGTTATGTTGAGTTAGGTCCTTTGAAGCAAAGTGTCACTGTTGACCTCGAAGCCGAATATGAGATATATGCCATTGTGTGCTGGCACTACCATAAACAGGCGCGTGTATATTTTGATGTGGTGGTGCAAGTTGCCTCTGATCCTGATTTTATTACTGATGTCACTACCCTGTTTAACAACGACATTGACAACTCTGTTGGTTTAGGCGTCGGCAAAGAGAAGCACTATACAGAAACTTCTGAAGGCAGGCTTATCGCCGGTAAGGGTGTTCGAGCCCGCTATGTCCGCTTCTTCAGTCAGGGCAATAACAGCAACGACTTAAATCACTATATCGAAGTGGAAGTTTACGGCAAGCCGGCAGGATGAAATGGTCAATAATATGTGTTGTCCTGATTTTAGCCGCAACAATTTGTAGTGTTGCCCTGCGCCTGCCGCAGTTGAAACAGCGTCCCATGCATGGTGACGAGGCCGTCCATGCTTTCAAATTCGGAGAGCTTCTGGAGGATGGTTTCTATGACTATGATCCCTATGAATATCACGGCCCCACGCTTAATTACCTTACCCTGATTCCCGCCTGGGCCGCACGCGCACAAAAATCCACAGACCTTAGCGAAACCACGTTGCGCATTGTCCCCGTTTTTTTCGGCGTCTTGCTGATTCTGCTGCTTTTGCTGATGGTTGATGGCCTGGGAAGGGCTGGTTCAGTTTGTGCCGCTGTATTGACCGCTATCTCGCCGGCTATGGTTTATTACAGCCGATACTACATTCAGGAAATGCTCCTTGTCTGTTTCACCTTTGGGGTGATTGCTTCCGGCTACCGCTACACGAGAAGCAAAAGCATTATGTGGGCGATACTGGCCGGGATATTCCTGGGCCTGATGAATGCGACAAAGGAAACATGTATCATTGCTTATGGTTCAATACTGCTGGCTCTTGTGCTTACGCTGTTGATGTCGGGACGGCAAAATGGTTCTGTCTTAAATACCCTTAAAGCCATCAAATCCTGTCATCTTATCGCAGCTATTATAGCTGCTGCAGTAGTCTCGGTACTGTTTTTCTCATCTTTTCTCTCTAATCCCACAGGAATTCTGGATTCCGTTCGAACGTATACAACCTATTTTGATCGGGCCGGCCAAAACCAATTGCACAATCACCCTTGGTATTTTTACCTGAAGATGCTCCTCTATTACAAATACGGTCCGGGGCCGTTCTGGAGTGAAGCTTTGATTGTTATTTTGGCTGGAGCTGGCTTCGTAATTGCAATCAGAGGAAAGGGCCTGGGCGGCGTTAATTTTCACCTGCTTCGATTTATTGCCTTTTACACATTAGCAATGACCGTAGTGTATTCTGTCATCCCTTATAAAACTCCCTGGTGTCTGCTCGGATTCCTCCACGGTATGATTTTATTGGCTGGCGTCGGGGTCGTTGCGCTGATAAATCTGATGCCGAATATCCTGGCGAAAGTATTTATCGGTATACTGCTGATTGCCGCCGGAGCGCACGTGGCCTGGCAGGGGTATCTGAGCAATTACAAATATTATGCCGACTGTCGCAATCCTTACGTCTACGCTCATCCGACTATGGATGTGTTTACCATAACTGAGCGAGTGGAGGAATTGGCTAAGGTGCATCCGGACGGCCATGGAATGCAGATTCAGGTTATCTGCCCCGGTGGTGATTATTGGCCCCTGCCTTGGTA
>JAUWLI010000272.1 GCA_030613765.1 Phycisphaerae bacterium | reverse complement strand
CGCTTGAATCCGGACCGGCGTCCCCTGCTATTGTTGGCCTTGGCCGCCCGGAGTGCCTCTGCTGGACTACCGAGCGTTCAAAAGCCGGCTCCGAGCAGGTCGCAGGAGCTGCGCATCACGGCCATCAATATCCTCATCCGTTTGGGCGATGTCTCATGCGTGCCGGTCCTGCTGGATGCCGCGACCGAAGATGATGCCGGGCTGAAACAAGCAGCTATGGAGACGCTCGTCAGACTGCCCGGCAAAGACGTCGATTCCGACATTATCGTCCGCCTGCCGCAAGCGAAAGGCAAGCTGCAACAGGTTCTCATCGAGCTGGCCGGCCAGAGGCAAATTAGCCAGGCCCTTCCTGCGGTCGTCTTGAGCCTTCACGATGTCGATGCCGGGATTCGCGGTGCGGCCGTACGTACAATCAGCATTATCGGCCAGGACCAGCAGACGCCCGATCTCGTCAAGATGCTTGAGAATACCAAAAACACCAGTGAACGGGCGGGCATCAGAAAGGCCCTGCTGGCGATTAGTGGCCGTTGCGGCGTAAAATGCATCCCGCACCTGAAACCCTTAACACAGAGCAGTGACAACGAGCTGCACATCATCGGCCTGCGCGCATTGGCCATCATCGGCGGACCCGACGCGCTGGCGTCTGTCAAATCCGCCATTGAGACAGCCGAGCCACCCGCCCAGGATGAGGCTGTTCGTATCCTGTCGAATTGGCCGTACAACTGGCCTGAGGACAGTGAGGCAGGGCAAGCTCTGTTGATGTTGGCCACATCGGCTAAGAAGATGTCGCATCAGGTGCTGGGTCTGCGTGGTTACCTGCAGTATATACGCGGCAATAAGAAGCTCAGCAACGAACGAAAGGTGGCCAGGATCAAGGACATGCTATCCCACATCAAGCGGCCCGAAGAGAAGCAGCAGGCCATCGCTGTTTTGGGTGAAGCGCCGAGCGCCAGTGCTCTGGAGTTATTGACGACCCTCGCTGAGGACCCGGCGGTCGTCGAGGAAGCCTATTCGGCCATGGTGCGAATTACCGCCAAAGATATTCGCGGGGTTTCCAGGGACCAGCGCCGAAAAGTGCTGCAAACGGTGGCTGAGAAATCAAGGAACGATGGCACTAAACAGAGAGCACGAAAGACCCTCAGAGGACTTCGGTAAGCAGACATGCCGAGGAATGCCTTTTAAATATATCTTTGCCTGAAACAAATCGATAAGTTATAATGGTTTGTTCCTGTAACTTAAGTATGAATAGGAGGTTGTTATGAAAATAAGATGTTTATTTCTGTTGGTTTTGTTGGGATTCCTGGTTAGTGTGCCGGTGTTAGCTGAACAGGTGCGCTTTAAGAAGATCATTGTGGACAAGACCTTCCGTGCCGAGGGAGTTGCGGTGGGGGATATCAACCGCGATGGCAAGGTTGATGTACTGGCCGGCGATGTATGGTATGCGGCGCCTGACTGGAAGATGCATGAGATTCGTCCAGTCGGGCAGTATGACGGCTCGAAAGGTTACAGCCAGTGCTTTGCCAACTTTTCTCAGGACATTAACGGTGACGGCTGGATCGATTCGATTGTCATAGGAATGCCGGGCGAGCCGTGCCGATGGTATGAGAATCCGAAGAACAAAACCGGCCACTGGAAGGAGCGGATAGTTGTCAAGAGCGCGTGTAACGAGACGCCGCTGTTTGTTGACTTGTCAGGCGACGACAAGCCCGTATTGCTCTTTGGTGTTCGCCCTGAAGGACTGATGGCCTGGTTCGGCGTGCCGAAGGACCTTGAAAGTCTGTGGGACATGCACGTAATCGCCGGCCCGAAAGCACCGGGCACGGAACGTTACAGCCACGGGCTCGGCTGTGGTGACATCAATGGCGACGGTCGAAACGACGTAATCTTCACCTCAGGCTGGTGGGAAGCTCCCAAAGACCGCACAGAGAAGAACTGGAATTGGCACCCGGTAAAGCTTGGCCCAGACTGTGCAGATATGCTTGTTTATGACGTCGATGGTGACGGCGACAGCGATATAATTACCAGCTCGGCCCACAACTATGGCATCTGGTGGTTCGAGCAGCTCGCTGGGGCGGATGGTTCGCAGTTTAAGCAGCATGTGATATACGACAAGTTTTCTCAGCCGCACGCGATTCGATTAGTTGATATCAACGGCGATGGCCTTAAGGACCTTGTCACCGGCAAGCGGTATTTTGCACACCAGGGTAAAGATCCCGGTGGCAAGGAGCCGGCAGTGCTATGCTGGTTCGAACTCCGCCGTCCGAAGAAGGGCAAAGTCCGGTACATCCTGCATAAAATAGACGATGACAGCGGTGTGGGAACGCAGTTCGAGGTAACCGATATGAATAAAGATGGCAAATGGGACATTGTTACCTCAAACAAGAAGGGCGTTCATGTCTTTTTGCAGATGCCTTAAAAGTGAACCTGCTGCAAGTAATAGTGTGCTTCATTTTTATATCTATTTACCGCCGAGAACGCAGAGACCGCTGAGATGACAGAAAAAGAGAGATTGGACCAGATCACAGAAAGGATTATCGGGGCAGCAATCGAAGTAGAGTGGGATTTGCCCCGCCACAAAAGAATTGGTGGGCTAAAGCCCACCCTACATTCTGCGGGCTCAGCGGTAAAACGAAAGACGAAAGAATGTCAACTCAATTAGAAGCAGCGCGAGCAGGTACGATTACCGACGAGGTTATGTTTGTGGCCGAGGCCGAACAGCTCGATGTTGAGCTTGTTCGCGAGAATATCGCCGCCGGCCGGCTGGTAATTGCCGCAAATAAGCTGCATCTTAAAACTAATCTAAAGCCGTGCGGTATAGGTCGAATTCTTAGCACGAAGGTAAATGCAAATATCGGGACAAGCAGTGTTAGTTCCTGTGTAGAAACTGAGATTGAAAAGATGCAGGCTGCACTGGCTGCCGGTGCCGATGCAGTTATGGACCTTAGCACAGGCGGGGACCTTGATGCTACCCGTGAAAAATTGCTGACTCTATGCCCTGTGCCATTCGGAACAGTGCCAATCTATCAGGTTATAGAAGGCAGGAATGTAGAGGACATAGACAGTAAAATAATCCTCGAGATTATCGAAAGACAGGCCAAACAAGGTGTGGATTTTTTCACAATTCACGCCGGCGTTCTAAAGGAGCACCTGCCGTTGCTTGAAAATCGTGTGGCGGGTATAGTCAGTCGAGGCGGGGCATTACTGGCCAAATGGATGGTATATCATAATAAGCAGAATCCCATGTATGAAATGTTCGAAGATTTTTGTGACATAATGAGAGAGTATGATGTCTGTTTTTCTCTTGGTGACGGTCTTCGTCCCGGCTGCATCGCAGATGCCACGGACAAGGCCCAGATAGCAGAGTTGAAAACATTGGGAGAGCTTACACAGAGGGCACAGGAGAAGGGCTGTCAGGTAATGGTGGAAGGCCCCGGTCATGTGCCGTTCGACCAGATACAACATAATATGGAAATCCAGGAGCAGATTTGCGGAGGTGCTCCGTTCTATGTTCTTGGCCCACTTGTTACTGATATTGCTCCCGGCTACGACCATATCACATCAGCGATAGGCGGAACTGCTGCTGCTTTTTACGGCGCATCGTTTTTGTGCTATGTCACGCCGAGAGAGCATCTGGGCCTGCCGAACACTGATGATGTTCGGGCCGGTGTAATTGCGGCAAAAATTGCAGCGCACGCCGCGGATATTGCACGCGGATTAAAAGGTGCTGCCGAGCAGGATAAAAGACTGAGCATAGCACGGAGCAATCTGGACTGGAGGGCACACTTCGATGAATCGCTCGACCCGCAAACAGCCGAAGCGATGCACTTAGAGGCCTGTAAAGAGATTGGTGTGGATGAATTACCCTCAGCCGATTACTGTACTATGTGTGGTCAACAGTGGTGCAGTGTCAGGATAAATAAAGAGATTCGCGAGATGATAAGGGCCAGGGGTACAGCAAAAATTTAGATTTTCGCTCGGAAGTGAAGCTAAGCTAATATGGCCAAGGGAAAGATTCTAATAGTTGAAGATGACCGCGATATTGTAGAGATGGTTGAGTACAATCTTCGAGAAGAGGGGTATGCTACAGTATCGGCGTTGAATGGTGAGGATGGGATCAATTTAGCCAGGAGTGAACAGCCGGACCTGATTATTCTCGATATAATGCTGCCGGTTATAGATGGCTTCGAAGTGTGCAGAACCCTGAAGAGCGACGATAAGACCTCGCATATACCAATTATTATTTTAAGCGCAAAATCACAGGAGACAGACAAGGTGGTGGGCCTGGAATTGGGTGCGGATGATTATGTGACCAAGCCTTTCAGCCCGAGAGAACTAATCGCCAGAATTAGAGCTATTATGAGAAG
>JAUWLI010000363.1 GCA_030613765.1 Phycisphaerae bacterium | reverse complement strand
GTCAAAATGGGCGATGTGACGGTCATAGCGCCGTCCGGCAGCCGTTCAGGCACCAGCCACAGCATTACATACTCTCAGCCGTTAGTGTGCAATAAAGTTGATATTAACGGCCAATTCGTCGGTTTTAGCGTTCAGGGCTCCCCTGCCGACTGCGTCAAGCTCGCGGTTATGCAATTGCACGATGGGCCGATAGACCTGCTCGTTGCCGGCATAAACAATGGAGCAAACGCGGGAATAAACGTTTATTACTCCGGCACCGTCGCCGCCGCAATGGAGGGCGCCTTCTTAAAGATCCCAGCCGTCGCAATGAGTCTTTGTGTTGAGGCCCCCGGCGTACCAGGGGATTTCGAAAAGGCCGCTGAGCACTGTGCCGGAATCCTCAAAAAGCTCATGCCGCTCAAAGGCGGTGATGTTATAAATGTCAATATACCGCAATTATCAAAAGGTGAGCCGAAAGGTGTAAGGGTCGTATCGCAATCAAGCCAGGGTTTTGACGAGTATTATATACCGCAGAAAAACGAGCAGGGCCAGACTGTCTTTCAATTGACCGGAATTCAACACCTACCTGACGATGAGCCCACGGATACAACAGGTCTGGAACTTGGTTTTATAACAATAACGTCCCTGGCCCATGATATGACAGACCATAAGAAAACACGCAAGCTTCAACAGAAAAAATGGTAAGCTGCTCTCTGCTCGGATTGAAAATAGCCGGTACTGGCTAAAAGAAGAAAACATCGTCATTTTGTAAAATTGGGCAGGAGAATTTTAGTTATGAAAGCGTTGATTAAGAAGAATCCTGAACGCGGATTATGGTTGGAAGATGTACCCACACCGCAGATTGGCATCAATGACGTTCTCATAAAGATTGACAAAACCTCAATTTGCGGTACTGATGTTCATATTTATAACTGGGATGCCTGGGCCCGGAAAACGATAAAGCCACCCCTGACTATTGGTCATGAGTTTGTCGGCACTGTTGACAAAATAGGCAGTAATGTGCATGACTTTGGGCCGGGAGATATTGTCAGCGGTGAAGGCCATGTTGTCTGCGGACGGTGCAGAAACTGCCTGGCCGGGAGAAGGCATCTCTGTAGGGACCCAAAAGGCATCGGTGTAAATCGGGACGGTGCTTTCGCTGAATATTTGGCTATCCCCGTGACCAACGTATGGTATTGCGACCCTGACATCCCAACGGATGTACTTTCCTGCTTTGACCCCTTTGGCAATGCTGTGCACACGGCTCTCTCCTATGACCTGGTTGGAGAAGATGTGCTGATAACCGGCGCCGGGCCTATCGGTTGCATGGCAATCGCCGTAGCCAAACACGCAGGTGCTCGCCATGTTGTGATTACCGACGTAAATCCATATCGCCTCGAACTTGCCAAAAAAATGGGGCCTACGCTGACATTGGATGCCGGTAATAACAAAATCGAAGACGCCCTCAGGAAACTCGGCATGAAAGAGGGTTTTGATGTTGGCCTTGAAATGTCGGGAAGTCCTGACGCATTCAAGAGCATGCTTGCCAACATGTGCCATGGTGGTAAAATCGCCCTCTTAGGTATAATGCCGGAAACCTCTATTGACTGGGACTATATCGTTTTCAACGGTCTTACCATCAAAGGGATTTACGGCAGACAAATGTACGAAACCTGGTATAAGGCGACTATGCTCATTCGAAGCGGCATAGATATCGCCCCCCTTATAACCCATCGGTTTCACTATACAGAATATGCAAAGGCCTTTGAAGTTATGGCCTCGGGAAAATCGGGGAAGGTCATTTTGGATTGGGCGGATAAATAAATAATCACCTGTAACAATTGTAGGGGACAGAATATGTTTGGAGCGATGAAATCCCACATATCCGGCGAGCTTGAACAAATAAGGGACAACGGACTCTACAAGGCCGAAAGAATCATAACCAGTCCACAGCAGGCTATGATTACGGTTCAGGGCGGAAAAAAAGTCCTTAATTTGTGTGCCAACAACTATCTGGGACTCGCAGACCACCCTGAAGTTATACGGGCCGCACAGGAAAGCTACGCCAAGTGGGGATACGGTCTGTCCTCCGTTCGATTTATTTGCGGTACACAGCAGATACATAAGGAGTTGGAGGAGAAAATCTCAGAATTTCTTGGTACCGCCGATACCATCCTGTATTCCTCCTGCTTCGACGCCAACACAGGCTTGTTCGAGACCCTGCTCACTGCAGACGATGCTATCATAAGCGACAACCTTAACCACGCCAGCATTATCGACGGCATACGCCTCTGCAAGGCCCAGCGACTACGGTTTGAAAACTCCGACATGCAGGATTTGGAGGATAAATTGAAGCAGGCCCGGCCGGCACGCTTCCGGCTGATTGCCAGCGACGGGGTCTTTTCAATGGACGGAACCATCGCGAAACTAAACGAGATTTGCGATCTCTCAGAAAAATACGATGCCCTCGTGATGATTGATGATTCACACGCAGTCGGCGTACTTGGTGAGCGTGGCAGAGGCACTCACGAATACCGTGATGTAATGGGGCGCGTTGATATCATAACCGGTACGTTGGGCAAAGCACTCGGCGGCGCCAGCGGCGGGTACACGAGCGGAAGAAAAGAAATTATTGAAATACTTCGTCAGCGGTCCCGCCCTTACCTGTTCTCCAATACGCTGGCACCGGCCATCGTCGCCACATCGCTGAAAGTGCTCGACATCCTCTCGGCTTCCACTGATTTGAGAGATAAACTCCAGAGCAACACCAGCTATTTTAGAGAACAAATTGCCAAACTCGGATTAGAGGTCCTCCCGGGCGAACATCCAATCGTGCCAATTATGCTTGGAGATGCGGTCCTTGCTCAAAAAATGGCCGAAAAGCTCTTGGAAAAGGGTGTTTACGTGATAGGATTCTCCTATCCTGTGGTTCCCAAAGGCGCTGCACGAATTCGCACACAGATATCCGCAGCCCACAACCAGCAGGATTTGGATTTCGCTATCGAGAAAATCGCAGAGGTCAAAAAGG
>JAUWLI010000236.1 GCA_030613765.1 Phycisphaerae bacterium | reverse complement strand
GCTGGAGCTGCTGCCGGACGGCATGGGCAAGAATCGCTGATCACAACGGCTGGCCAAAAATATTAGAAAGCAATCGCGCCGCGATCCCACAATTTTGCATTTTACATTTTAATCTTTGATTTCCCTCACAAATCCTCATTGTAAGGTTCTCAGCCAGGACTGTTACGATTGAGATTCTTCACTTCGCTTTGCTTCGTTCAGAATGACGTTGAAGATTGCCATCCCCAAACGAAGTTTGAGGCTGCCACCCACCGTTTCACCGTTCAACCATTCCCCCCTGCCCCTAATCCCTTACGAGTCACGAGCGACGAGTCACGGCTTTTTGCGGCGGCGTTTATATATCTTTTAATTGGCCTGGCGAGTGTTTGGTATATAAATGTGATTTTAATGCTCTAAAGAAAGCAAATCGCAAAAGTGAGCAAATTTACCGGTTAAGCAGGAATTTTCTGGATTAAAGTGAAATTAATTGTTAAAACAATACGCCTTGTAAACCGAAAGAGTGTAATAATGGCACCAGGTAAACTGAATATCTACAAGCGGCCGAAACTTGAAAGGCCCCGGCTGTTGTTGGGCTTTTCCGGCTGGATGGACGGCGGTAACGTCTCGACGGGAACGATTGAGTGCCTTATTGTCAAGATGAGGGCCGAGAGATTTGCGGAGATCGAGCCTGAGGGCTTCTACATTTACAGCTTCCCGGGTTCGATGGAAATAACGGCCCTTTTTCGGCCGCACACGAAGATAAAGAACGGTCTGATTGAATCCTATCAGAGGCCGATAGACGCATTCTTCTACAGCGCCGAACACAATCTCATACTGTTTTCGGGCAAGGAGCCGCATTTGCAGTGGGAGGAATTCGCCGACTGTATCTTCTCGCTGTGTACGGAATTCGACGTCAAGGAGATATACTTCATCGGCAGCGTCGCAGGATTGGTTCCCCACTCTCGCGAACCACGAATGCACTGTACGGTTTCGGATGCAAAATTTAAAGAGACCTTCGAGCAATACGGCGTAAAATTCACAGACTACGAAGGGCCGGCCAGTATCATTACATACCTGTCGGTCAACGCAAACAACTACGACTTGAGTATGGCAACCCTGGTGGCGCTGATTCCTGCTTATGTCCAAGACCGAAATCCCAAATGCATCGAGGCCGTAACAAGACGGCTGATGGGTATCCTGGGAGTGCAAATCGAGCTTGATGACCTAAGGACAATCAGCGATGAGTTCGAAAAGAAATTAAATGATATCGTTCAGGAGCAGCCTGAATTGGCCAATAACATCCAAAAGCTTGAAGAGGATTACGACAACGAGATTTTCGACAGCGAAATGGGTGATTTGAAAACGTGGCTGCAACAGCAGGGAATCCGTCTGGATTAGACACACCTGTTTGATAGGTCAAAGACCCATATCTGAAAACTTCCCACAAACTTTAAGAGTATCGGTCCTTATAGTTAGAAATGTATGAGACTTCATATATGGAAACGGGCCACAATTTGGTAGAGTTACGGGCTTTGTAGCGGCAAATAGGCCATTTAATGACCAATTTTATGGCCGGAAAAAGCCGGGCTTTTTTAAGAATTGACGCTTGCTATTATTGCGGGTTTGTGTTATGCTCTTTGCCGAAGTGATTTGGCCTTTCGTAAGGCCGGATTTTCAATTAAGAGGCATAAATAAGTAGGAGGTCAGCAATGAAACGTATTACACGCCGAAACTTTATGAAACGTACTGTCGCCGTTGGTGCGGGCCTGACTCTGGCACCGTTTGCGCGAGTGCGAGGGGCAAACGACGACATTCGTGTGGCCGTGGTGGGTATTAACGGTCGAGGCGGGTCGCATATTGGCAATTTCGACAAGATGGATGGTGTGCGGCTGGCTGGATTGTGCGATATTGACATGAAGGTGCTTGAAGGCAAATCCAAGAGATTCAAAGACCGTAATACACCGGTGGAAACCTACCAGGATATTCGCAAGCTGCTGGATAATAAGAACATCGATGCGATATCGATCGCAACGACGAACCACTGGCATTCGCTGGCGACAATTTGGGCGTGCCAGGCGGGCAAGGACGTTTATGTTGAGAAGCCTGCCAGCCATAATGTCTTCGAGGGTCGCAAGTGCGTTGAAGCGGCGGAGAAGTATAAGCGGATAGTTCAGCACGGTACGCAGAGCCGGTCGAGCGGCAGCTGGGCAAAATCAGTGGCTGCTGTCGCCAGCGGTAAGTACGGCAAACTGCTGGTATCCAAAGCCTACGCCTCCAAGACACGGTGGAGCATCGGCTTTAAGCCGATTGAAGAGCCGCCCGAGCACGTGGACTTCGATATCTGGCTTGGGCCGGCACGGAAGCAGCCGTACCACGGTAATTTGGTCCACTACAACTGGCACTGGTTCTGGAACTTCGGCAACGGAGAGATCGGAAACCAAGGCGTGCATCAGATGGACATCGCGCGTTGGGCCATACCCGGCGGGACACTTCCCAAGAGCGTAATCAGTATGGGCGGGAGATGGGTGAACTCGACAGAAGGTAAACCGCCTTATACCGACCAGGCCCAGACGCCAAATTGTCAATTGACGGTGATGGACTTTGGCGGGCCGTTGTTAGTGTTCGAGGTCATCGGCCTGAACAGTAAGGCCGGCGTCGACGGCAAGAAGTATTCGACAAAAGTAGATAACGAATTCTACCTTGAAGAAGGCGTAATCAAGGGCGGGAAGTTCTATCCGAAGGGTTCGGACAAGAGTGAAAAGCTGGTAGATGTTGATGTTAAGATGGGACCAGGTAACATCTTCGAGAACTTTATCCACTGCGTGCGCAGCCGGAAGCGTGAAGAACAGCACGCTGATGTCCTTGCGGCGCATCTGTCTTCGGCGTGCTGCCACTTAGGCAATATCTCTTATCGGCTTGGCGAGCAGGTTTCCGGTAATGTTAAGCCGGATGTGTTCGGGAAGCATGAAGAAATAGGTAAATCGTGGGAGATGATAAATAGAACCGTTAAGGGGACATTAGGGCTGGATTTGACAAAGAGCACGTACCAGCTCGGGCCGATGCTGACGTTTGACCCTGAGAAGGAGAAGTTCGTGGATAATCGGAGAGCCAACAGGCTCACTACGCGGCGTTATCGCAGGCCTTTCGTTGTGCCGAAGGAGGTGTAGATGCTGCGTGGATGCGTGGATCCCAGCCTACGACATGCAGGGACAGGTGAGTGAATGAGTAAATCCCCGCTTTTGCGGGGACAATTGGTGAGTAATTAATTGGTTAATTTTTTCTGGGGAGAGCCGTTGATCGTTTTTGGTTTTCAGCGGAATGCGGTTAGCCGGGAAAAAGGGCTTCAGACTCTCAGGGGTCTGGAGCCCGAACCTTTTTGGCTAAAGGCAAGCCTCGTCGCTCGTGACTCGTAGAGAAAATTAGAGAATTAGAGATTGGGGGGAATCCCAGATGGATAGCAAAAAATGATCTCACTGGGCTGGTTTTGTTTGACTTATTTTTCTTTGTTAGTATGTTATTTTTCCAAGATGAAGACACCAACTGAGACAATCCCCGTGAGATAGTGAAAAAGATCACACGGGGTGAAACTTCCTCGAAAGAACAGTCGAAAACATGTGGTGATCTGAAATAACAGGTCACTAAACAGGTAGAAATGTGATATCCCGGATTAAGACGTGATAACTTCAATATAAACATCGTGAGACTATCAATGAAACTGTTTGCCAAAACATTTATCGTGCTCATCGCATTAATGCCTCTCATGCAATCGTGCAGCCATCTCAGCCCCGCGGTTGATGGTGCTTCCAGTGACAAAACCATACTTGTGAAAGACTGGCGCACATACAAAGGCTGGGACTCAATGTGCCTTGCCAACGGATTCATTGAGCTTCACATAGTGCCTCAAATCGGCGGCAGGATCATCCAGTACAAACTTGGCGATAAGGAGTTCTTTTGGGTGAATCCGAAATTGGCCGGGACATTGCCGCCGGCTACGGGTCTTGACCCCAATGGCGATTGGCTCAATTATGGCGGCGACAAACTTTGGCCGGCGCCACAGGGATGGGACAACGACCGGCAGTGGCCCGGCCCTCCCGATGCGGTGCTCGATGGACAACCCTACACTATGGAACATTTGCCCGCCGAGAAGAACGGCGCCGTAGGTGTCCGGTTGACCAGCAGGAACGATCCACGTAGTGGCATTCGCTTTTCTCGTACGATTCGCCTGCATCCGGATGGAACACGCGTGAGTATTGAAGCAACCATGACGAACGTGGATAATAAACCACGGCGTTGGGGGATATGGGCGCATACGCAGTTAGACGGCTCCAAGGCGGATGGTTCAAGTCACAATGAGCTTATGAACGCCTTCTGCCCGATCAACCCGAAAAGCCATTTTGCAAAAGGTTACGATGTCATATTCGGCAAAAGAGGCAATCCCTCCTTCCAGGCCGATTACGACCAGGGATTGATGAAAGTGAATTATCAATATCGTGTAGGCAAGATCGGTATGGATAGTCACGCCGGGTGGGTGGCAACCGTTGATGGTGAAAATGGTGCGGCCTTTATACATCGTTTTACATTTGAACCGGACAAGCCTTACCCGGACGGCTCTTCCGTCCAGTTCTGGCTCAACGGCCTGGGGCGCATACATGCATACAACAAGGACATCAACATGCCCGCCACAGCCTCGGACAATCCATACGTATTTGAGAGCGAAGTGCTCAGCCCCTTCGCCCAGCTTGCCCCGGGTGAAAGCTATACCTATAAATACGAGTGGCTTTCAACAAAAATTGGTGGAAATTATCCCATTATGGATTGCACCGGCGCCGGTGTTATTTGCGAACCTTTGAACGCGAGCTTCAAAGGAAAAAAACTGCATTTGACCGGAAGATTCGGAGTGTTTTCTCCAGGCAGTCTGCGGTTATCATTATCCGACAAAAGAGCCGATACCCTGCTTACTCATGTTATAAGCGAAAATGTATCACCTTTGCAGCCGGTTACGTTTGACCATTCCATTGATTCACCGCCAACTTCGGCTACTGTTATACTCGAATGGATAAGTGAAAAGGCTGATCGCCAATGTGTATTGGCACGAACAACTGTCAATTGATAGAAAGCGAAAACGACTAAGGAGTGTATGGCGCCA
>JAUWLI010000044.1 GCA_030613765.1 Phycisphaerae bacterium | reverse complement strand
GCGAGGAGGTCGTAAAATCTTCTGTGCCAGCCTTTGATTTCCTCTCGATTGGCGCCATATTTTTTTTCAGCGTCAGCTATCAGAGATGCTACCCTGCTTAACATCTGAGCGGGTGTCTCGATACACTTGCCCTTGCGGTCTTTGAGCAGATATCTGCTTTGCAAGACCGTTAAAGCATTTTCTGTAAGGACAGGAGGCTGTCCTGGCGGTTGTGGTATATCAGAGTCAGTCATTTTTTCGTATCTCTTATTACATTAATCTTTGCGTTATCTTTTTCTAAGCCATCTGAACCGAAAGACATCACGAATTCTTTCGGTAAACCGGATTCCCAATCGCTGTGTGCTAGTCTTGAACTCGGCCCGCTGCAAATCGGCGGCTGTCGGCCCGGGGGGCGATTTGCCGAATATCGACAGCAGCAGGCTTGCGAACAAGGCTAACAATGAATTAAATATTGTGCCAATAGACATTATTTAGTCGTTAGTATATAGTCGTTAGTATTTAGTATGTTATTTCTGTGCAAGTTGGGATTGAATACAATAGAGACTATCCTTTATCTTTGCACAGCTAATTTTACGGAAGCTAAAAGCTCCCGGCCCGTGCGACTTATCAATTCGGATTCGCCGAACAATTGGTGCCTTTCGAGAATCTGTGGCTGTTGGTCATAATATCTCTGGACTGCCTCGATACCCCCCTCAGCCGCACCGGTGGTTTTATACCGGGCGTCTAAAAGCCATGAGCTTATCTCGTCGTCGTACTCGGCGGGATAGATGATAGAGACCACAAATTTATCATCGCTGTATTTTGCCAGATGAACTTTGGAGCGGCATGGCGGGGCGGACTTGACTGCTAAATTAACGAGTGCTTTGAAATCCCGGGTGGCAGTTTCGAGGTCGCGTCCGTAGAAGAACATGCCCGCCTCGAGCTGGAAGATTTGGGAACGGATGCCTTTTAGCTCGATTTTGCCATCGGGATGGGCATTGTGTATCTTGTAAACTTTGCAGTCCTTGTACTTTTCGCTTTCCAGAAGTTCAGCCACCTCCCGGGCGGTAAAGCCTGTTCCCACGCGGTCGCCGAAGTCGAATATATACAGGCCGACGTATTTTTCAGGTTTTTCAAGTTTTGGCAGTTTCATAATCTCCATATTATAACCACGGGTTTCACTGATTGCACGGATTTTTTAAGAAGGAAAAAAACTTGATTTGCGGTAATAAGTAATATAAAATTATGGTGTAAAAAACGTGTAGATAGGAAACTAAGCAAGAAAGGTGAAAAGCATTGTCGGGCCAGGTTGAGCCAATCAGCGGTGGAGCGGATATTTTTAGTCGGTGAAGCAAATCAATCTTGACATACTCGATGACGAATGTAAGATTCGAGGGAAATAGTTGAATATATTGAATGTATGATGTTTAGAGCGTTTCGAAAAATATTATAGTATGGAGAGTAACAAATGCGTAGATTTACCAGTAAGCCACATATTGTTCTTTATTTTTTATTTTTGTTGTTATTAACCACGTCCTGCAGTCCAAAACTTGATGAGAAAATTACAGCATATCAAGAGGCCCATAACAGCGGTGATGTGGAAAAAGAGATGTCTTTTTTCGCAGAAGACATAAAATATGAAGTGATCGATCAATGGAAAGTAACAAGTAAAGAGAACTTGAAGAAACTTGCTGAAACTGATGTTGTCCTAAACAGTCATGTGATTTTTACAGATATTAAGTCGAGTAAAAACAAGGTAACGTGCAAGGCTGAAGAGCAAAACGACTTGCTTAAGAGTTTCGGAATCGATACGCTATACTATGAATTCCGTGAATTTATTTTTGAAGATGGATTAATAAAAGAGGTGAAGGCACAACCGACGCAGGAGGGCGCAGATGCACTTCGAAATTCTCATAGTGCCTTCGGGAGATGGGCCGCCGAGAATCGAAAAGAAGAGTTTGATGAGTTGAGAAGTGCGGCTGTTATTACTAAAGACAATGTCGGTAAGTGGTTGGCGCTGATACGCCAGTGGCGAGAAGAAAGCGAAAAAGAGAAGGAGAAGGATAAAGAGGAGCAATAAGGATTGTTTAGTCAATTTGGCTTAATTGCCGGTTGCACCCGGCCGCCTCAGTGTCTGGGTTTGAAAGTTTAATTCTATTTTAGTTTTAGTTTCGCGAATCTTCGCTTGCCTACCTGGATAACCATGCCATCCGTGGGGGAGATTTGAGCGTTGGGATCGTTGGCTTTATTGCCGGCAATGGTAACAGCACCCTGGGCGACCATTCGTTTTGCCTCGCCGCCGGTCTCGACAAGCTTACAAGATAATAATAGTTGCTTAACTGAAATGGCGGGATCGGCGATAACGACCTCGGGTATATCATCGGGCAGTTGACCCTGGGCGAAGACTTTGTCAAATTCGGCGGCAAATGTTTCAGCGGTGGCTTCATTGTAAAACTGGGCTACAATCGTTTTGCCGAGCAGAACTTTCGCTTCCTTGGGGTGCGTTTTGTCGGGATTGACAAGCTCAGCGATTTTTTCGGTTTCAAGATTAGTCAGCAGGGTAAAGTAGTTTTCCATCATATCATCGGAGATGCTCATAACCTTGCCGAACATATCGCCGGGCTCGTCGGTTACGCTGATGTAATTGCCTTTTGATTTGCTCATTTTTTCCCTGCCATCGAGGCCGACGAGGATGGGCATAGTCATTACAATTTGGGGTGATTGTCCGTAAGCGCGCTGAATGTCTCTGCCGACAAGGTTATTGAAGGTCTGGTCTGTTCCGCCCAATTCGACGTCACTTTGTACGATAACGGAATCATAACCCTGCATGAGCGGGTATAGGAATTCATGCATAAAGATATCTTCGTCGGCGCGGAGGCGTTTTTTGAAGCTATCCCGCTGAAGCATTTGCGCCACTGTTTTTTTGGCAACGAGCTGGATTATTTCGACAGCGGTGAGCTTTTCAAGCCATTCGCTGTTGTATCTGATTTCGAGTTTATCTTCCGAAGTGTCGAGGATTTTGCCTGCCTGTTCGAAGTACGTTTTCGCATTTTGCTCGATTTGTTCGTTTGAGAGCATTGGTCTGGTAGTGTTTTGGCCGGAAGGGTCACCGATTTGTGCTGTGTAGTCGCCTATAATGAGAACTGCCTTGTGGCCGAGGTCCTGGAACTGACGCATCTTTCGCAGTACGACGGTATGGCCGAGGTGGATATCCGGTGAGGTTGGGTCCAGACCGAGTTTTATGCGGAGCTGCCTGGAAGTTTTGACCGCCTCGATGAGCTTTTCGGACAGTTCAGCTTCGCTGTAAATCTCGACAGTGCCGCGTTTGAGCAATTTTATTTTTTCTGCAATTTTCTCGGTCATAGACGTTTCTCTACAATGCAAGTTATTCAAAAATACGATTATAAAAGATGCTCAACAAATACTCAAGGAGGAATCCACGAACATTAAAGCTATTAGAAATCCATAGGCAGTTGCAAAAATGATTCCATACCTTAACTGCCGGGTCATCTTAGCTTTTCGATGCATAAACAACACTCCTATTATCCTGAGACGCCGCCGGAGACAATAAATGACATCGCCTTTGAACTGTCAATATCCAGCGGTTGAATCGAATCTTTCTTGAAAAGCATGACATTACCCGCGAAATTGTATGACTGTGGCAGATATACTGCTGCATAATCATCCATGCCGAAGTTCTCCAAGCTCTCGTTTGTAATAAATCCGGCGACTTTCGGTCCATCACCGCCGGTGAGCGATACGACGACCGGCTTATCGAATTTCTTATCCTCGCCTGCAAAGGCTTCGACAATGTCTTTGATGGAACCATACAGCAACTTGACCAGGGGGAGCTTTGTGAAAACCTTTTCCACAAGGCCAAACAATTTTCTACCAACAAAATTCGAGGCGAGAAAGCCAATAAGGAAAATAGCTGAAATTGCCGCTAAGATACCCAGGCCGGGGACATCTCTTCTGAGCAGGCTGCGAAACACTTTATCCAGACTGGTAAATGCCCACAGAAGTATAAAAACCGTTACTAAAATAGGTACACAAATTAATAGGCCCCTGAGGAAATACTTCACAATCGTTTTCATTCTTTGGTCCTTTCACCGAAACTTTTAATCCTTTTCGTTACTTGCAGCATCTTCTAGTTTCTTTAGCTTGGAATATGATAGCACCGCTATCACATACGGAATAACTGCGGCAAGCAAGAAAACAAGACATATCACTTCCACCTGTTGTTTGCTTACCAGCGCGTATAAAGGTTTTATTCTTTTATTTGGCCAAAACAGGCATACATCCCAGTGGTAAATGGCGTCGATTACGACGTGCAGCCAAATCCCAAGAACACCTGAGACAAGCATCTTCAAGAGGCTGGGCTTGTATGGTATGCGGAGTATTTGCATTATCTTTTTGAAGATGTTTCGCAGTTGCCAGGCGGCCAGCGCCCAAATGATACCTGCTGCAGCTCCTATTAAGAGCGTGTGAACATATCTATGGATGGGCCAGCCGACGCCGAGGAAATTTATGACCAGGACTTCCAGGTCGACGATTACGTTGGCCAGAACAAATACAGGAATGTCGAGCCACTTTCTAAAAATGAGGCCAATGAAGCCACTCGGTCCAAAATGATATGGTGTAAAGGGCATTTGAAACTGCTTTCAAGGAACAGCAATGACTAAATCCGTTGATTAACCGGTTAGTTTTTGTGAGCTTAACTTGTAGTCTTGAGTGTGTCAAATGTTGATAGAACTGCGGGCATAAAAAAACCGCCCAAAATTGAGCGGTTTTAGAAGCGGAAAGAGGCAAGCGGGTTTTTTTAACATAAAGCGATATAGCTCATAATTGCCAAAAACAATATCCGCCTTTTGTTTGTTGTAAACGGAAGCCAGGTTGTATAATAAAATTTTGCCATCGCCCTTCTTGAAGCCAGAACTTTTAATTTATTCTTTATTTATAATGTTATTATACTCAAAAGGGTGTGGGAAATCAAGAAAAATAACTTCCATATAAACGTAAGTGCTTGTTAATAAAGGCTATACGCCAAAAGAATTCGGCAAATTTTTTTAACCCGCCCCGATGCCTAAAATCAGTAAGCGCAACACAAAACGATAGAATAGTATCCGGATAGATTATCGATTTGATTATAGGTCCTTAACGTATAGTCACTGGAAAAGATATTGAGAACTAATCGAGTAATAATTTATATTTTTGAGCAAATAAAGCAGCGATGATTACGTGGCGTGAATGATTATTATCAGCCAGCCATTCAAAGGGTCTAAAATAAAGTAATCAAAGATCACCGGATTGTAGCTTTGGCCTGTACGTGGTTGGCCCTGGCCAACATAAGCGTGATGAGATGTTTCGATGGTCATAGACATTGACACTGTTTCCACCAACGCAGCTGGTACGTTCCAATTTTTAAGCGCATTTTGAACGAGATTTGCTTCTTCTCTCGCAGGAGTTCCAGTGGTCCATTTTTTTACATACACACTCTCCCAAAATATCTTCCTGGGCAATGGTGCGAGAGGATAATCAAAGAACGTTGACGGGGGCTTGGTAAAATAGTTCTGCAAGTTGTTTGGAAATCGGAATATTTTTACGGAACATCCATCGCCATTAAACGAAATTGGTGATTTGAAACTTTCAACCGGTTTTCCTAAAAGAAATCTTTTGCTTGTAATTCTTTTTGTACTATGAAACGCATAAAGGTAATAGAGGCTGATAGATCCCAAAAGGCACACCAATACGAGGATTAAGAACCATTTAAGAGACTTCTTGCTTATAGCAGGCATTTTGGTTTTCATCTTTGGTTCCCCCATTTATGATGCCGAAAACTTGACTAAATGTATTCTACAGACTTTATGCTATCAAATATCGTTCTACACTCACAGCTTTATATGTTAGATACAAACTCAATAATCATTTGGTTTATGCTAACCTGGTTACCGCCTCGGCGACGAGGCTGCTTATGGGCAAATGCTGCGGACAGCGAGCTTCTACCGGAGCGAAATCGGTGCTCAACAGTTTGTTTCTTACATTAGCGGGGATTTGAGCGAAAAGCTTCCTGGCTTCATCATGCTTGCCGTAGCTGTTGTAGTACATCAAATATCGCATAATGTCACTGATATAAGGTGTGTTTGGCAGGGCAGAGTTGCAGATATTGGCACAGCCGGCACAGTAACCGTCGCATGTTGCCCGGGCGTATTCTGTGAGGGCCCGGGTATCGGACTGAGTAAGTTTTGTTTTATCGAGGGCGGCCGCGACGTTGGAAGTTAGCTCACGGATATTCTTCATTCCTACACAGACGGCGGTGAATCTTTTATCCTGCAGTACGGCTTTTATCTTTGCCTGCTCTTTTGTAAAATCTCGCTGCAGGAAGTGCTGGACAAGTTTCTTATCCTCTTTGGTTGTGATCTTCTGACCCATTCCGAGAGTCTTTATTGCCATAATGCCCTTGCCTGCTTTATGGCAGGCGTCAAGAGCGGCGTTCAAGGCTTTATCCTGCATCAATCTAAAATTGTAGGTTGTCATTACAACTTCAATCCAGTCGAGTTTAGAGGCGGCGGCAAGGACCAGGGCCATATTCTGATGGGTGCTGATACCAAAGTGTCGTATCAGTTTGCGCTTCTTTGCGCTTTCGGCCCATTCCTTTAGCTCGTTTGTTAACAAGGCAGGATTGGGACACTGGTGATAGCCATAGTAGAGGTCGATGTAATCTGTCTTCATCCTTTTGAGGGATGCCTGGAGACGCTCTTCTACCTGGGCTATAGTTGTTGCACGTGATGCCTTACTGGTAATGAATAGCTTTTTCCGCATCTTGGGATTTTTCGTGAGGAAATTTCCTATGCCAATTTCGCTGTTTCCGCCGGTATAAATGTATGCAGAATCCCAATAGGTTACTCCCCACCGAGGAGCCATCCTCAAGACTATCTGGTTGGTTATAAGGTCTTGATTTCCGCCCAGGCACAGGCAGGGGAGCTTAACGCCTGTTTTGCCCAGCTTTCGTTTGGGGACCTGTGGGTATTTTGGTTTTTTTGCTTTTTCAGCAGCGTCCGTTTGGCTTTGTGCAGCTATGCTGTCAGTGGAAACAAAAACAGAGCCCAGCCCGGTTGCTCCCACAGTCTTCAAAAAGTTTCTTCTGTTGATTTTGTTTTGTTTTTCTTTCATCGTATTCAACTCCCAAAACGATTAGCGTTTACTCCGGTAAAAAGCCTTATCCCATTGGTCATCAGGACAGGTGTTTCTAATATTTTATTTCTAATGGGCAATTACACTTATGCTAACTTTCCGACCGCTTCGGTGACGAGGTTTCTTATCGGCAGATGCTGCGGGCAGCGAGCTTCTGCGGGCCCATAATCGAAGTCAAGCAGTTTGTTTCTTACCCTGGCGGGGATTTGAGCGAACAGACCTTTTGCTCTATCCCGGTCTCCATAACTGTTGTGGTACATCAAGTATCGCATAATGTCACTAACGTACGGTGTGTCCGGCAGGGCCGAGTCGCAGATATTGGCACAGCCGGCACAATAACCGGTGCAGGTCGCGTGGGCGTATTCATTGAGGACCTCCCTGTCTGTCTGTGTGAGTTTGGTTTTATCGAGCACGGCGGCGACGTTTTGCTTTAAGATAGCGACACTATCCATCTGGACACAGGCTGAGCTGAACCTCTTGTCCTGTAACGCAAGCTTTATACAGGCCTGCTCGGGAGTAAAGCCACCCTGGAGAAAATGTTCAACCATTTTTTTGTCGGCTTCAGTTTCAATCGGCTGCTTGAATCTCGGAATGGTTGTCTTGCCGGTTGTCTTCATAGCGACAAGGCCGATGTTTGCCTGATGGCAGGCGTCGATTGCATCCTGTAATTCAGTGTCCTGCATCAGGCGGAAGTTGTAACTTGTCATAATAACATCAATCCAGTCAAGCTTTGCTCCGGCTGCAAGGCATTTGGCCATATTCTTATGCGTGGTGAAACCAAAGAACCGTATCAATCCGCGCTTCTTTGCATCTTCGGCATATTTTCTAATTTCATCGGTCAATTGCGCTGGGTCCTGTAAGTTGTGGAAATAATGCAAATCGATATTTTTCGTTTTCATTCTGTCAAGCGAAAGCTGAAGACGTTCTTCCATGCCGGCTATGGTATCTGCACCTAATGCCTTGGTGACAAGGAACAAGTCTTTGCGGACATCCGGGTTGTTCGAGAGGTATTTACCTATGCCAAGCTCACTGTTTCCATTTGCATAGACATTTGATGTGTCCCAGTATTTAATGCCATAGTTGAGAGTGCTTCTCAGGATAATTTGGCTATCAATAAGATTAAACATTGTCCCTAAAGACAGGGCCGGGACGTCGATGCCTGTCTTACCTAATTTTCGTCGAGGCACTTGTGGGTATTCTTTGGCTTGCGTCGTTTTCGGAATATCAGGTTTGGGGGTAGTGGGCTGTTCTTCTTCCCTGGCCTTGCAACCGGCCAGGGCAGAACTTAGTCCTGCAGCGGCGAACGCAGTATCGCGAATAAACCGGCGTCGATTTACCTTGTTTTTGTTCTTCATTATTCAATCCCTTTCTTGATTAGTTCCCATATACTTCTGGAAATTCGCAACATCACGAATTAATGTTGGCTGCGTTTTCCGTTTTCAACTATCGAATTTTCACGAAACAAAACATAAAAATTACATAATAGCGCCTCCATGCAAGCATATATTATTACAAGATTGCGGAATAGGTCAAGTCATTTATTTTTGGCCTGTAGATATGAGCGGCTGGTTATCCTTGTTGCTGTGCTCAAATCCTGCATTTGAGATAGAGATTAGGCCAACTTGCTGACTGCTTCAGCGACCAATTCCGCTATTGGTAGATGCTGCGGGCAGCGGGTTTCAGCGAGGGTGTAATCAGTGCTGAGCAGTCTGTTTCTTACGCTGTGGGGGATTTGGGCAAAAAGTTTTCTTGCCCTGATTTTGTCATCGTAGCTGTTGTAGTACATCAGATATCGCATAATGTCACTGATGAAGGGGGTGTGGGGCAGGGCTGAATCGCAGATGTAGGCGCAGCCGGCGCAGTAACCGCTGCAGGTCGCCCGGGCGTATTCTTTGAGGGTTTCAATATCGGCCTTTGTAAGTTTTGTTTTGTTCAGCACGGCATCGACGTTTGTATTTAAAAGAGATATATTCTGCATCCCAACGGAGACCGCGCTGAATCTTTTATCCTGTAGTACAACCTTTATCTTTGCCTGTTCCTGGGTGAAACCTCGCTTCTGGAAGTGACCGAGGAGTTTCTTATCCTGTTCGGTTTCGACCGGCTGAATACGTCTGACCCCGCGTAAGAAAGCCTTCATGGCAGTAAGACCAATGCCTGCTTTGTGGCAGGCCTCTATAGCAGCCTGCATTTTTGGGTCCTGCATTACCCGAAAATTGTAAAGGGTGGTTATCGCATCAATCCAGTCGAGCTTAGCGGCTGCGGCGAGGCATGTGGCCATATTTTTGTGGGTGCTGAAACCAAAGAAACGTATGAGGTTGCGTTTCTTTGCACTTTTGGCCCATTGTTTTATTTCATCTGTGAGGCGTTCGGGATCAGACAATCCGTGAAAGGCATAGTATAAGTCGATGTATTTTGTGTTCATTCTTTTCAGAGAGGTCTGGAAACGTTCTTCGACCTTATCGGCGGTTATTGGCCCCCGAAAAAGTGCCGGCTTGCTTACAATGAACAATTTCTTTCGGGCATCAGGATTTTTTGTGAGGTATTTGCCTATGCCAAGCTCGGCGTTTCCACCTCCATAGTTGTAAGCTGTGTCCCAGTAGGTGACACCGGACTCGAAAGCTTTTCTTAAAATGATTTGCTTATCAATAAAGCTAAAATCTCCGCCTATAGACAGGCACGAAACCTCAACGCCTGTTTTGCCGAGCTTTCGTTTAGATACCTGTGGGGATTTCGGTTTTTGTGCTTTTGTCATGGCGTCTGTTGGGTTTTTTGCTGCTATCGTATCAGCCGAAGCAAAAACGGAGCCCAATCCTGCTGCTCCCATAGTCTTAAAGAAATTTCTTCTGTTGAGGCTATTTTGATTTTCTTTCATTACGTTCGACTCCAACACGATTAAGATTTGAGTAACAATTTTCTGTCCATGCTTCTTGTTTCACCTTCAGCCGAGACTCTTACAGCCTTTTTGCCGCTTACGGGACATTCATGCTCGCAAACGCCGCAGCCAGTACATTTTTCGATATCCACATAGGGCCTTTGCAGACGGACCTGAATTTCAATTTTACTGCCGGGAGCAGGGATTGTTTCGAATTTCTCATCAGGAGAAATTGTAATAGTGTTCTCGGTGTTTGCGGTGATTTTGGCGCGAGCACCATCTTCAACGGCGAAATAATAATCGCCGGTGGTGAATTTATCAGGCGCAATAGCTGTTTCGATTTCTATATTGTTATCGGTGATTTTTTTTACTGTTAAGATACCATCTCTTATAGTGATGAATTCTTCGCGGGTGTAGATTGCCTTGGGACTGAGGGGACAGTTTTCCTCGCAGACAATGCAGGGCTTATCCATTGCCCAGGGCAGACACCTGTTGTGGTCAAAGAAGGCGGTGCCGAGCTTGATGGGGCCGGTCTTAGCGAAGTCATCCACTCCGTGTTTTTCGGCAAGAGTAATCGGCCTGATGGCTGAGGTTGGACAAACCTGTCCACAGACTACGCAGTTTAACTGGCAGCCGCTGGAGCCGATTCGATTGTTCAGGACAGGGGTCCAGAGATTTTCCAGTCCACCTTCGATGCCGCCGGGTTGGAGAACATTTGTTGGGCAGACGCGCATACATTGGCCGCACTTGATACATCTCTTTAAGAATTCTTTTTCTTCCAGCGCACCGGGCGGTCGAATAACTTTGTGGTACCAGTTACTGCCCAATTCATTGCTGAGCCTTATCGCCGGTACAGCAAATAAACCGCCGGTGAGCGAAAGCATAAAGCCCCTGCGGGAAATGTCCGGATTTGTGATTTCACCTGCCAGTGAAGGAGTGGTTTGGTAGCTTATTATCTGGTCCTTGCAATCCTGGCGACAGTTAAAGCAGAGCACGCATTCGGTTATCCTTATATTGGTGCTCGGCTCACAGGCACCTTCACAGGAGCTGTCGCACAATTTGCAATTGGAGCATTCGCTCTGGTTTTTTCCGATCCGCCATATAGCAAACCTGCCAAGGATGGCGAACAGGGCGCCAAGGGGGCAGATGAATCTACAGTAGAATCGAGGGATGGTCAGGTTGAGAAGGACTGCGGTGAAGAAAATCAGGAGTATCAGCCATGCTCCTTCGTAAAAGCGAGGCGTTGTTGAAACAAGGTTGGCAGACCTATCAGCAAGGGGCAACAATAGCAGGTTAAAAGAGCGGGTAACGAGCGGTATAGGGTCGAGCAAACCGGTTTGCAAACTGCCCCCAGTTGGTGGAAATCCAATGGTGGGATCGATAAATAGCCAGGTAAAAGAGTATCGCAAGGCGGCAATGACTGACGGAAAGGCAGCGATGAACAGCAATGCGACAAGAATGAGGTATTTTATGTACTGGGCCTTTCGGTATTTGTTGAGCTTTACTTTTTTTGCAAGCTTTGTTTTTCGATTGCCTAAAAATCCGACGAAGTGGTGTAGTGAGCCGAAGGGACAAACCCAACTGCAGAAAAACCTCCCGAATATTATTGTTAATATGATGGTGACCAATGCCCATAAAAGAGGCCAGTAGAGTTTATGTGTAGTTAATATCGTGCCGATTGCAACAAGCGGGTCGAGCTGTAAGAACCAGTTAACCGGCCAGGCCCGCAACTGCCAGAATTTCTCGCCTACAGAACTAACTATGCAGAACCAGAGAAACATCGAGAAAAAGAAAACCTGACTTATACGTCTAACTGTTACAATTTTCATAAACACACTTTCAGAGCCGTGAAGATTTTCGATGTACTGTGTTCAAGTAATTTCCAATCATTATTTTCGAATCTTTATTTTTCCAAGATGGTACCATCCATCGGGCAGCTTTGAAGAAATAGCGAGTTGAACTTTGGGCTTATTGAACTGCGGATCGAGAATGCCGATTTGCAGGTCGTATTGGCCGGGTGGCGTATCAGATGGGATCCGGACGGAATCGTCATAAAGGTTGTCGCCCGGCAGCCAGGTTCTTATATCGGCATTTGTGGATAAGATTTCAGTTTTTTCATCGTTTTTGAGGCGAAGAGCGAGAGGGAACTTCTTATAACACGGCGCAACACCCTTGTTGTCCCACCATGAAGTAAAAGAGAGTTTGCTGTTGGGATTTAGTGTAGCCGGGTAGGTAAACTTTCGAAGGACGAATCTGTATCCCATTTTGCTGAGCCACCTGTTGACGGCAGACCACCATTCGGTTGGGACCGGAGAGGATTTGGCGTTGAAGGAAGAGATGTGCCACTTGAGGGATTCATCGATTATGTAGTCGACGTCCCAGCCCATATCTTTCCAGTGCTGCATGACCCAGCATACCTCGAGTGTAACGGGAGCTTTTTTCCAGGCGTCCCTGACACCAAAGTTTATGATTGCCTGCGGATAATAATCGTTCATGTGTGACCAGGTTGGACTGAAGCCTCCCATATCTCCGAGGCAATCGATCCTCCAGCCGACGTCCGCTTTTGAAAGGGCGTAGCTGTTTGTTTTCTTGTCGGTGAGGAGCATAACAAGATGTGTCTTTTTAAAGGAGTCGATATAAGCGTCGACCAGTGCCTGTCTTGTTTTATCTGTCAAT
>JAUWLI010000154.1 GCA_030613765.1 Phycisphaerae bacterium | reverse complement strand
CTTTCGCTCGGAGTCGAGACCCTTGGCGGCGTTATGACAAAATTGATTGAGCGAAATACCACCATCCCAACCAGCAAAAAAGAAGTCTTCTCGACCGCTGCCGATACTCAGACCACCGTCGACATCCATGTCCTGCAGGGGGAGAGGGAATTTGCCACCGACAACCGCACACTCGGCAGATTCCAGCTTACCGAGCTCCCACCGGCCCCGAGAGGTATTCCCCAGATTGAGGTTGCCTTTGATATCGACGCCAATGGTATTTTGAGCGTATCGGCCAGGGACCTCGGCACCGGCAAGCAGCAGTCCATCGAGATAAAATCCAGCTCGGGCCTGAGCGAACAAGAGGTTGAGAAGATGACCAAGGACGCAGAGACACATGCCGAGGAGGACAAGAAAAAAAGAGAAGTTATTGATTTGAAGAACCAGGCCGACCAGTTGATTTATTCGACGGAAAAAACTCTAAAAGAGCACGGCGACAAGGTCTCTGCCGAGACTCGCGGCAATATCGAAAATGCTGTAAACAACTTGAAAGAGGCCGTAAAGGGTGAGGATGCCGATGCGATAAAGAAGGCCGTTGAAAACCTCTCAACAACTGGACAGGAGTTGGGCAAGGTCCTTTACGAAGAAGCGGCCAAAAAACAGGCGGCCTCCCCACAGACCGGGCAGGCTGAGCAGGCTCCACCACCGCCACCCGAGGGAGAAGTTAAAAGAAAAGGCGATGATGACGTAATTGACGCCGAATTCGAAGCAAAAGATAAAACCGAATAACAAACCGACGCCCGAAGGTGAAGTTAAAAGAAAGGGCAAAGACGACATAATCGACGCCGAATTCGAGGCAAAAGATAAATAAAAAGCCGAATTGTAAACGGTTTTTGACTCCTTAAAAAAAGTACAGGCATACCAATCGCTTGTGTTTTTTTTATTTGTGTAATTATTTGCCTATACAGAAGCGGCTGAATATTCTTTCTAATATCTGCTCATCGGCCCGCCCCCCTCCGCCCGTGGCCGACTCTATATCGAAAAGCCCCTGGTGAGCGGCTCGAAGCATCATTGCGGCAACCTCATCGTTGCCCACCTTCAATTCACTAATGGATTCGCTGATATTATCAATTGCCTCGGTAACTGCCTGTTTATGTCTCGTTGTAAGAGCAACACTCGATATCTGCTCCGGGACCTGCCCACCACCACTCGCACCGACCGTCAGTTCAACTAATGTTCTATCAATCGTCTCTCGCAGAAGTTCTATACCGTTCCCGGTTTCTACTGAGGTTGACAAAAACTCGACGCCGAACAATTCATTTAGCTCGCCGAGTCGCTTGGCCAAAAACTTTTCTGAGAGCAAATCCGTTTTTGTTGCAACTGGTATCAGAAGTTCTGGTTCTATAAGTGTGCGTATTGAAATATCTTCGTTCCAGTTTGTTTTTGCGACATCCACACAAAAAACGACCACGGAGCTGTTTCGCAGCGCTTCGATTGCCGCCTGTTGTGCCAGTTCATCGAGGATTTCATTCGACTCGGTTATCAACCCCGCGCAATCGAACAGCACACATTTGCAGTGGGCCAACGTCAACATGCCCGTCAACACATCCCTTGTTGTCTTATGCAGCTCAGAGACAATGCTTCTTTCCTGACCGAGTAACCTGTTGAGCAGACTGCTCTTTCCGGCGTTGGTCGCACCGGCGATTCCCACCGCCGGCAAATCAACTACCTCTTCATATCTGACACTGCTCGATAACAGTTCCTCAAGCTCATTGTTTATTTGCGTTAATCTTTCCGCCGCCTCCGGGCGGGTTATAAACTCGATATCTTCGCCGCTAAAATCGAGACCCGCCTCTATCAAACTAAGGCAGTCCATCAATTCCGAGCGTATTTTTGACGTGGTTTCTCCCAATCGGCCGGCAAGAAGTTTCTCAGATGCAGCCAATTGAAACTTATTGCTGCTTACAACAATTTCGTTCACGGCCTCGGCCTGGGTCAAATCCATTTTGCCGTTAAGATATGCCCGCGCTGTGAATTCACCGGGCCCCGCCAGACGAATCTGACCACCGCCCGAAAGCAGATTACCCATTAAGGCCTCAGTTACGGCCGCGTTTGTATGGATATGGATTTCGGCAATGTCATCACCGGTATAGGAATGCGGGGCCAAAAACAGGTACAGCGTTGCATCAACTTGTAGCTCCGAGTCGACAGATATAGGTCCTGAAAAAACTCCGCTTCTATCTTTTGGGATTGGGGCGCTGAAAATCCGCTCGCATTTGTCGATTGTCCCGGGTCCACTTATGCGAACAATAGCTCTTTGCTCCGCCCCTGGAGAACTGATGGCTGCGATAGTATCATCAAGCTCGTACATGTACCAATTAAATCTTGTAAAACGGCTTGGGCTTTTTCTTTTTGACTTTTCCGCCGGTTTTGCTCGTTGCCGATACCAGACCCTGAGATTCGGCTTCTTCTTTCTCCCGGATGTGCTTGCGGATGACATACTGCTCAAAAACACCCGCAAAGGTACTCGACATAATATACAGATTCACTCCCGAAGGTGCATTGTATAACATCAGCGGAAACATCAGCGGCATCATAATCATCATCATTTTTTGCTGCTGAGCGACCTGAGGATTGGCCGATGCCCCTGCCTGGTGCGGCATTAGTTTTTGCTGAAGATAAAAGGCCAGGCCCATCATAAGAGGCAGCAGGTTTAGTGATTCTATCTTCCAGCCCAACAAAGGAACAATTATTGTCGTTGGAAATCTATAAAGAGCGTCCGGCATTGAAAGGTCCGTAATCCAAAACGGCAAAAATCCTTCACCTCGAAGTTCAATGCTGGCGTATACCGCGCTCCAGAGAGCAATCCAAACGGGCATCTGCACCATCATCGGAAGAAATCCCATTATCGGAGAGGCGCCCTGTTTTTTGTAAAGAGCCATCATCTGCTTGTTCATCTCGGCTTTGTTATTGGCGTATTTCTTCTTTATCTCCTCGGCCATCGGGCCCAGCTTGGTCATTTTCCTCATCGAGAGCTGGCTCTTCTTCGTCACCGGATGCATGGCAAGCCGAAACATGAACACTAATATGATAATCACAATGCCGTAATTGCCGATAAAGCCGTACATCCATTTCATCAGTGCCAATATCGCAAAGGCTATCGGATGGATAAGCCAGGTGGGGCAGCAAAAGCAGGGCATAAAAGTTATCGTATTGGCAAAGCCCAGCTTTTCATACAGCTGGGTTTTGTCGAAAAGGCTCTTGTCCTTCGGCCCAAGATAAAACTGAAACTTATATGTCTTTTCGCTGTTGGCCTGGCCTGCTTCAGCAAGTGTGTTTGCTGCGATTTTCAAATCCAAACCGATTGTCTCATCGCCGCTGTTGGAGCGTTCATCTCCGTCGGGATTGTAGAATCGCCCCGTTTTGTCTGCTACCCAGTCGCAAAAGTCCTTGCCCTCATCCGCAACCGGCACAACGATGGCCGCGAAATATTTATTTGTAGCGGCAATCCACAGGAAATTAGCGCCGGGTTTTGTCGGCCGTCTGTGCTCAAGCTCTGTTGCATTTCTGAGCTTTTTGGTATTAAGTCCTTTGCTGACCACCTGACCTTCCGCATTTCTAAAGCCCGCGATGACCTGTCTCATATCGGACCTGAAAGACTCCCTGCCAAGTCCTATCGGCCCGCCTAAATTGAAACGCACTTTTTGCTCGCTGCCCGTCATGTTCTCAACCGTTAAATCGCAATCCAGAAGGTAGCTGCCTGCTGTAATCTTATAGCTTTTGGTTAATTTCACTACCGGCACGTCGCTCGAATCCTTGATGACTGCTTTGAAGCTCGCTGTCTGGGAACCGTCCGCTCCTTTTTCAACGCCCAGGTTTTCCCAGTGCAATTCATCCAGAGACAGTTGTAATTTCTCCTTAACAAATACAAAGCCCGTATTGGCCATCGACAGGACTTCACTGCCGTTATATAGCTTTACTGGCGATAGAATTTGCAGCGGCTGTGGGTTGTTGGGGTCACGGTCATCAAACCAGCTAAAGACCGCGCTCCTGATGGCCGCACCTTTGGAGACCAATTCCAGCTGGAACATATAATTGCTCTTTGGGTCGGTTGAGCCTAACGTAACGCTTGTAGATGGTGCGTCGTCTGCGCGGAAACCGATCGAATCAACCGCTTCAAAAGTTTCCTTCTTTGCCCCAGCGGCCTTTGCCCCCTCTTTGCCTTCGGTAGCCGTCGTTTGCTGCAGGAGTATACACGGCCCTCTTTCAGGCCGGCAATTTTCACACGGTCCCGATTCAATAACAAGCCAGCCGCAGAACGCAACAAAGCCGACCACAATCAATACTAAAATAATCCTGGAGTTCATTCTATATTCTTAATTCCTTATCTTCCGTCCCGCAGTCTTTCAGCGTGGAAGTTGTCCAGTTGTTCGACCGCCTGTATTTTTTTTATAGTAGTTTCAAGATCGTATTCCAACCGGACGAAGTGAACCTCGTTTTCATTGACATACGCATAGCTTGCACGATTGTCCTTGTCCCTTGGCTGTCCGACAGATCCGATATTGATTATCGCTTTCTCTTCAGTGATAATCGGATAAACATTACTCAGCTCATTGGGCAGATAGAAGTCCGGTTCATCAAGAAATACTCCCGGCATATGAGTATGGCCGACAAAGCAGATATGCTTGACACGCTCGAAAAGAAGCCGAACCTTGGCCGGATTTGTATAAACATCATCAGGAAAGATGTATTCGTTAATCGGCCTTCTCGGTGAGGCGTGAACAAAATCTATTATCGCTGAGTTGGTTCCCAGTTTTGTTTTCAGAGTATGACGCATCGGAAGCTCGCCAAGAAAGCTCCAGCGTCTGTCGTGAGACTCGTGAGAGTCATTTTGATGGTTTGCTTCCAAAATAAAGCGGGTCCAGAAGCTTGCCTGCTCCGCCCCGTAATTAAAATTTGTCGGCTCGTAAAGAGTAGCGTAATCGTGATTACCAAGAACGCACCACTTGGTCTTCTCTATTATCAAATCCAGACATTCCCTTGGATTTGATCCGTAGCCGATGACATCACCGAGACAATAAATCGTTTTGATGCCGCGCTTTTCGATATCAGCCAGGACCGTTGTTAAAGCTTCGAGATTGGAATGTATATCGCTAATAACAGCAAACATACGTATCCTCAAGTAAATATTTGACCTTGTCTTTCGCAAAACCTCAACTTATAGCAAAAAATCTGCCCAAATGCCAGAATATTTATTGGCTTTCAAAGAAAAAACAGGTTATAGGTCGTTCCGACACTCCTTTTCAATAGTGGGCGGCATAGTGAACGAAGATTGATTCCCTGGCCTTGCTCAAAATGGCTCAGATTCTTATTGCCCCGGCCACAGCGAAAAGGCCATCTGAATATTAACGACTAAATACGCCTTGATTTGCCTGTGGTTATCACTATAATATCGCCTACGAAATACAAGATACGAAATACAGGATACCCAATATGGCACTTCTTGAAACTCGCGGGCTGGTAAAGAAATTTTCGGGCAGGACCGTTGTAAACGGAATATCAGTGGAGATTGGTCAGCGAACGATTGTCGGGCTGCTCGGAAGAAATGGTGCCGGAAAAACAACCTCCTTTAGAATGATTGTCGGGATGATTACTCCCAATGGCGGCCAGGTCTTGTTCCAGGACCAGGATGTTACAAAGCTGCCTATGTACAAACGTGCCCGCCTCGGCTTGGGCTATCTTTCACAGGAGCCGAGCATCTTTCAGCGCCTCAGCGTTAGAAACAACCTTTACGCAATTCTCGAAACCATGTCTATCACGAAAGCCGAACGCGACCGCAAAGCTGATATGCTCATTGACCGTTTCTCGCTTCGAGAGGTCGCTGACAGCCAGGGAGGGTTCCTCTCCGGTGGTGAGCGAAGAAAACTCGAAATCGCCCGGGCGATGGTAACTGACCCTTCGTTGATTCTTTTGGATGAGCCTTTTACCGGCGTTGACCCTATTGCTGTCGGGGACCTGCAGGAGGAGATTCGCCGGCTTGTCGCTTCAGGACTCAGTGTTCTCATTACCGACCATAATGTAGAAAGGACACTTGAGATTGTCGAAAAGGCCTACATAATCGACCATGGCAAGGTCATAGGTTCCGGCTCGCCCGCAGAGATCGTCCGTGACGAAACTGTAAGGCAATACTACCTCGGCGACATATTCGATGGCGACGAGTTCGATGATAAATAACTGCGATGCATCGAGCATTAAACCGCGATAAGCCGAATACGAAAAATGATAGATTTTGAAAAATGTCAACTCACGCATTACCCCGCTGACGTCTTGGCCGGGCAGGCTTCGCCCGTTGAGAAAATCGACGACAATATCCGTCAACTGATAGTGAAAATGACCGATGTTATGCTCAAGAACAAAGGTGTCGGCCTCGCAGCCCCCCAGATTGGCCTGCCCATGCGTCTCTTTATTATATCGCTGAGTGGAACCAGGGAGGCCGTCAAAGTTTATATAAACCCAACTGTCACCCCGATTGGTGAGCTTGATGCGGTCGAAGAGGGCTGCCTCTCCGTGCCCGGCATTAACACTAAGATTCGAAGATACAAAAAATGCAAAGTTACTGCCACCGACCTCGACGGTAATGAATTTACTGAGGAAGCTGACGGCCTTTACGCAAGGGCGCTACAACACGAAAATGACCATATCAATGGCATCACTATCGTCAACCGCATGGGACAGGCCGCGAAAATCGCACACAGAAGGCAGCTTAAAAAACTAAGCCAGGACCACGAAAAGAACAGTGAAATGTGAATCTTGAAAACTCGATACGCGATACTTGAGTATCGAGAGTCGGGCGTCCAGTATTATGAAGATAATCTATCTCGGCAGCGGAGAATTCGGCCTCGAATGCCTCAATGCTTTGGCACAATCAAACCATAGCCTGGATTTGATCGTAACTCAGCCACCTCACCGGGCGGGCAGAGGCAGAAAGCAGACTCACACTCCCGTAGCCCGCTGGGCGGATTCACATTCGATACCTTTTATCGAGACCGACAATGTTAACGAACCGGCGGCAATCGAAAAGATAACAGCTTATCAGCCGGATGTGATTGTAGTAATTGCGTTCGGCCAGAAAATTGGAAAT
>JAUWLI010000231.1 GCA_030613765.1 Phycisphaerae bacterium | reverse complement strand
AATTCAGAAAAGCTGATTCTGGCGCTATTTGCTGATTAGAAGTTTCGGTAAGGAAAAAGTCGGTTGGCTGGGGCCAGCATCTGAAGGTCTAATCCTGGTCCTCTACGGCGGCATAGTGATATTCGCCCTCGTTGGAGGCCTCATAGGGCTGTTTTGCTTTGTCGATGTCAACAACGGAAGCCACCGCCTGTTGTTCGTCGGCCTCGGCCTGCTTACGTATCTGCTCGTATTCCTTGATTGTCATCAAGACTTCCCGTGCCTGGCTTCCCTTGTATTCGCCGAGTATTCCTGATGCGGCCATCATCTCTATAATGCGTGAAGCTCGGGCGTAACCGATATTGAGGCGGCGCTGGAGCAGTGATACGCTTCCTCGCTGTGAGTCCAAAACAACCCTGACGCCCTCGTCAAAAAGCTCATCCTTGTGCATATCGGCCATGTCAATCTTGTTTAGCTGTGTAAGCTCAGGATGGAATTGGGGCTCGGCAATCTCTTTGAGATATTTGACGATATGCTTGAGTTCCCTCTCGTCAACAAAGGTCCCCTGTGCGCGCGCCAAATCGCTGGAGCCGGGCTTTAGAAAGAGCATGTCGCCTTCTCCGAGTAGAGTTTCGGCACCGTTTTGGTCGAGCACAATTCTGCTGTCCAGCCTTGCAGCGACTCGGAAACCAATCCTGGAGGGCATATTTGACTTTATCAGGCCTGTGACGACGGTTGCCTGGGGCCGCTGAGTAGCCAGGACAATATGAATACCGATAGCGCGGCTCTTCTGGGCGAGACGGACGATATACGCTTCTATCTCCTTTGCCGCGGTCATCATCAAATCGGCAAGCTCATCGATAACAATCACAATGTAGCGTAGTCTCTTTGGAATCTTTGCCGCTTCGTCATCACTGCCGGGGTTAAATCGCTTAACGATCTCCTCGGCGCCGAGCCTGTTATACTCGGCTACGTTCCTTACCCTTGCCTCTGCGAGGAGTGCGTAGCGCTCGTCCATCTTGACGGTGGCCCATTCAAGTATCTGGACGGCGCGCTGGGTATCGGTGACTATGGGGCACATCAGGTGCGGGATAGTGTTGAACACGGTCATCTCGACCATCTTGGGGTCAATCAAAATCACCTTTACCTCGTCGGGGCGCTTGGTAAGGAGTATTCCTGTGATAATACTGTTAATGCAGACACTTTTTCCGGAGCCTGTTGTGCCAGCAATAAGCAGGTGAGGCATGGTGGTCAGGTCGGAAATCAGTGCATCGCCGGAGGAATCCTTGCCGAGAAACAGTGGAATCTCCATTCTCTCCGGCTTGCTGCCGGCGAGCCGCATTATATCCTTTATGCGAACTTTTTCTTTTTGGGTGTTTGGTACTTCAATGCCTATCGTATGCTTGCCCGGCAAGGGGGCCACTACGCGAACGGCGCCTACGCCGAGGGCACGAGCTATATCGTTTGCGAGGGTGCTAATCTGGCTGACCTTGACACCTGCTGCCAGCTCCAGCTCAAACATTGTCACGACGGGGCCAGTATCGGCGGCCACCACCCGGGCATTGATGGTGAACTCTGTCAGCAATTGCTCCAGTGCAGCAGCCTTTGCCTTTACGACCTTTTCCTGGACCGCGGCGAAGGTGTGCTCCGGCTCGACGAGCAGGTCCATCGGGGGCAGAGTGTAATCTTCATAGCTTGGGGGTACATAGGGCTTTGGTGGTTTTTTTGGCTTTGGGGGTTTTAACTTGAATGGTTTTGGCTCCGGCGGAGAAATCCCTTTGGTCTCAAGCCGGGTCGTTCGTAATGGAGCGGGTGTCGGGGACTTGATGCTTAGCTTTTGCCAAATCTGTCCGAGCGCTTCGGATCTCTGCTTTGCCGCTGAGAACGCCGATGCCGGCGCACCGACCATCTTTCCGGCCGCAAGGCCAAACCATCGCAGCACTCCAAGGATAATACTATCGGCCAAGAGGACAATGCCTACAATCCATGTGGCTACAATAAGTATGAATGTGCCCAACAAGGCCAGGTGGCTGCGCAGAAAGACCACCGTTCCGATGCCAAGGACGCCGCCTGAACCCATCGGAAAACCGTACACGCGATAAGGCCACAAGCAATAAAAACTGCTGGAAGCGGCGACGGTCAGAAGCAGGAGGCCAATTGCCCGCAAAATGGGCTGGCCTGTATTTCGATTTGTGAGTTTGGCAGTCAGCCATGAAATTGCCGAAGCGAAAATGATAAAGACGCCCGGCCCAACGTAATAGAGCAAATGGTATGCGAAGAAAGCGCCTATCGAGCCGCACCAGTTTGTTGGCGGGTTGTTGTGAGGATAGACAAACTTGCTGGGCCAATCACCGATGTCGAAACTGAGGCAACTGCACAAAAGTACGAGCAGTGCCGCGATTGCGACAAATTGGACGGCCGTTTTGCATATTATTTTGTCTTTCATACCGACACTTTACTCATTTTGTCACTTTCGTCAAGACCGATAAAAAGCGCCTTGCCGGCAATGCGCACAAACATCGCGTAACCCTTCCGGAATTTATATCGGCAGATTTGCCCCTTTTCTTCACAATTGCCGGTGGAGAACTGTTGAGGGAAATGCCGGGTGGATGATGGTGGACGGGAGACTAAGCGCCAAGTGCTGCCTGGCATTTGCCGGGCCGTCGTCCAGAAAAGAACGTCAGAGGGCAAGCAGGGGCAGGGGAAAGTTGCTTGCGCGTTTGCGATTTGTTGCTTCTATGTCTATATAAATAAAGGTTTTATGTGCCGTTCGTAGATGTTTTCGGTCACGTTGCGGGCGATTATGTCGGCGTATTTGTCCAGCGCGTCGAAATAGCGCGGGCCCATTTCAGCGGCGATTTTGTAGGCTACGTGCAGGAGCTGGCGGAGGTTGAGATCATATCTTTGGCACGACTGGTCGTGCCTGAGGGCCGAGGCAAAGTCGTCAGGATCCCATTGGTCAACGACATCGGGGGCAGGGAGTTTGGCCCTGTCGATGTCAATGACGGTCGCATAAGGTCCACAAAGTTCGTCTATTCGTGAAATCGCCTTTGCGTAAACTTCCCGGGCGATTTCAAGGCCTTCTCCACCAGCCATTGCCAGGCCAATGATCTCTTCGAGCCAGGTTGTGCCGGCGGTTTTAAGGTGCAGGCCGGCGTCGAATTTCTTCAGCGTCCCGGCTATTGGTCCGTAGATTGAAAACTTATCACTGCCGGAGTGGACGCTCAGCTTTAAATCTTTGGGCAGGTCGAATTCTTTGGCGGCAAAGGCGACCACGGCGACGTCGGCTTCGAATTCCTTTGCAAACTTTGCAATATCCCCAACGTAATCGACGCCTTTGTTGAACCGGCCTGTGAATTTCGGGGCGATGGTCCGGGCGGGAATGCCTTCGTCGGCAATGGCGGCGAGTATGAAAAACATTTCGACGGGGGTCTGCGGCTGGTCGGTTTCGTCCATCGAGACTTCGGTTATGAAGCTGCCGGGGCCTTTGGCTGACTCGATGTGGCGATAAATTTTGCCTGCTTCTTTTATTGCGAGCAGGCACTTGCCCGCTATGGCCCTGACCTGCTGTTCGGTTATTTCGAAAGTTGCGTCGATGCCGGGGATTGCAAGCGTGCCGATGAACTTTTTGTGCTTTTCGATGAAAGCCTGTATGTCGCTTTCCTGTGCTGGATTATCGATGAAGTCGGCGACATCGAGGGTGAAGAAGTCGCTGGATTCGATGAATGCGTCAACATTGTTCAGACCAATATGGTCGGCGTCCACAAAATAGGGATCTTCGAAGGCCGCTGCCGAGACGGCATCGTCGGCTTCCCGGCGTGTATCCTGCGGCGTTGTGCCGATGATAGTGTGCTCCCTGTTAGATTTGTTCCAGACAGGGGTGATGTTCAGGCCATTGTCTTTTGCCTTTATTATGGCGGCGAGCTGGGCTTTTCCCTGCCGGCCAAATCTGTCACCGATTCCGAACGAATACTTTTCCAGCTTCATACGTTAGTTTTCCTTTCAATTATTTTTTTTAAGCGCTCGAGCGAAGTATAGCAGCCTTTCATTTTGGGACAAGTCGAAATGCAAGGATGGGTCGGCCGGCATCCGCGAAGTCGCCTTGCAGTTTTATCCAGTCGTCAGAGGCTGTATCGCTTGCGGAAGTATTTATGCTTAAGCGAGCGGGCAGGCGCTTTCGTTCCATCGGTTCGAGCGTGATTTTCCAGCGGTCCGGTGTTAGTTTACATCCTTGGGGGGTGTGTTCGACAGTTATCGTTCCACTGACTGCTTTGTTGCTGAAGTTATACGCGAGGAGATTGAGGGTCGTTTCCTTATCCGCTGGAACAGTATGGCCCTGCCGGTCGAGATTTGTCGAGTTGTTGTGCATCTGGAGCTGCAAGACCACAAGCGAGGCTTTGCCGCCTCGAAATGAGGAAGAGTGCAAGGGCGGTTCCAAAGGCAGCTTTCGGGCGGCACCTTTTTGGAGAATGACGAAGACAGGGGCCGAATCAATCTTTGCCAGCGTGTTTTTACCAAGAGGCCTGCCCAGATAATCGTAAACAGCTTCTTCGGAGAAGCTGTTGGGCCATGGCCAGGTTGTGGATTTATCCGCCCAGATTACAAGCACATCTCGTTGTCGCCCATCGGGTCGTGAGTGGAAAGCGTAGACGTGCACGGATGGATTATCCTCCGGGCTCCATCTGCCCAGACATTTTGCTCCTGCCAGGAGGCGGCCGAGTGTTGCGAGGGCGACGTAGCCCGGCCGGGGGGTCTGGTCGTAACGCAGGAGGCCGAACTGAACTTCTCTTTCGTGGAAGTTGCCCAGGATGAAGAAAAAGTGTCGGTTGACTCCGGCAAAGAGGCTGGAGGCATAGGAACGAGCGATAAATTCGGCCTGTTTTATTTCGTCTTCCTGTGAGAGTTCGCTCCAGGGCTTTGGAGTTTTGGCCACAGCCCGGACTCCACATTCGGTAATCCAAATGGGCCGACCACACGCGGCTTGCCGTGCCGGTTCGAATTGCTTCAGATAATTGTCGGGCTTTTGATATGAGTGGATGTTGTATGTTTCGAAATAGGGCCAGGTCTGGTTTTCGAGCACGCCCTTTGTGTGCAGAGCTGTCCCGGCGCCCGCGTAGACGTTCCAACAGACGATCAAATCCGGGTTGCCTGCCTTATAGCCGAGATATGCAGCTTTCTGGTGGGTGCACATTTCGTCGATAGTGTGGCCTCCGAACATGGTGATATT
>JAUWLI010000082.1 GCA_030613765.1 Phycisphaerae bacterium | reverse complement strand
ATTGCAGCAGCTTGCGGACAGGCGAATGGGAGGGCAATTTCAGTGATTTAGAGCTTCCCTGTAGGAAAATCTGCTCTTGTTTCTTGGCAATTGAGGCGATTTTCACTGTCGGTGCGTTCATTTCCCGAAAAGCTTCCTCAGCGGCGTGTAAATGACCGAGGCCCCCGTCGATTAAAACCAGGTCCGGCCACAGTTCTTCACCCCTCAGTGCATATTTGTATCTGCGCCGGCACACTTCGGCAATCATTGCATAATCGTCGATGCCTTTGACCGTTTTGATTTTGAAACGCCGATAGCCGCTTTTGAATGGTTTGCCGTCAATGAACTTAACCAGCGAGCCGACTGCTTCAGCCCCGGCAATATTGGCAACGTCGATTCCCTCGATAATCCTGACCGGGTGAGTGCTTTGCAGCAATTTTCGTAGCTGCAGGAGGGCTTCTGTGGGATCGGCGGCGAAGACTTCCGGCTGAACATGTTCGTCCGGCGTGCCCCGGCGGTCAAGTCGTTCAATAAGCCGGATACGGTCGCGGTACATCGCGGCTTTCTCGTATTCAAACTTTTGGGCGGCCTCCGCCATTTGCTTATTCAACTGGCGAAGGATAGTGGAACGCTTCGACCGCAGGAATTTTATGAGGTCCGTAGCGATTTTTTTGTATTCGCTTTTACCGATTTTTGCTGCACAGGGGGCTGTGCACTGCTTTATGCTGTATAAAAGACAGGGGCGGAAGAATTTACGCTTTTGGTCTGCTTCTTTGATATTCAGGTTGCAGGTACGGAACTTGAATATTTTTTGCAATATTACTAAAACGGCCCGCAAGTCCTTTGCACCGGCGAATGGCCCGAATAGCCTGCTGCCGCTTGGACGGGGTTTTCGAGTGATATAGACGCCCGGAAAATCCTCTCTTGTGGTGATTTCCAGATATGGAAAGGTTTTATCATCGGCGAGGTCTGTATTGTAGGGCGGGCGAATGTCCTTAATCAGGCGGGCTTCCGTAAGCAAAGCGTCAACCTCTGTTTCGGTTTCCAGAAAGTCGACGGTTTTGACTTTGCTTATCATTTCGGTGATTTTCGGCCCGCGGGCCACAGCGAGGTCGCTGCCTTGCTGAAAATAACTGCTGACTCTGGCGCGGAGATTGTTGGCTTTGCCGATGTAAAGGACTTTATCGGCCGCCCCTTTCATAAAGTAAAGGCCTGGGCCGGCAGGGAAGCCCTTGATCTTCTCCCGAATCGCCGCGAATTTGTCACCTGTTTTAGTGGACATATCACCATGTTAACATCATTGTGAATTTATCAAAAATAGATTGCTGCTCTATAAAAAATTTTTTTCTTTCGTAGGTTCAATCGCTATAAGGACTAACGGCAGAGTCAACAAATTTACCCAAAAATTTCTGACTTTAATCTTTACAGTAACCCAATTCGCAATTAAGTTTATAACTTGTATTTTCCGACTATATATTGTGTACCTCGTGCAATTTTCTCTACATATTGTTGTTTCTATAGGTCGCATGGAGGCGTATAAATGTCCTATAATTTCGAGCCTGAGAATCCATTTAAGAGTGAACAATCTGAGATCAAAACCGCCATGGATGTGGCTAAATCAAGTGGTTTGAGGATAGAGCATTTCTTTTCAGCTCCCGGTGTACATCCCTTTGAGCAGCTCGAATGGGAAAACCGTTCGGTCAAGATCAGCGGCGATGGCGGTAAAGCGATTTTTGAGCAGGACAATATCGAAGTCCCGGTCTCCTGGAGCCAATTGGCGATAAAGGTAGTGGCGAGTAAATACTTCTATGGTGACGTTGGGACCGGCCTGCGGGAGCATTCGGTAAAGCAGCTTGTCCACCGCGTCTGTAAGATGATCGCCGACCATGGAAAACGGGACGGCTACTTCGCCACTGATGAAGACGCTGAGGTTTTCTACAATGAGCTAACTTGGTTGTGTGTCAATCAGAACGGGGCATTTAATTCACCTGTGTGGTTTAATGTGGGGCTTTTTGATGTTTATGGGATTGCAGGCAGCAAACATAATTTCCATTGGGACACACGGCGCGGGGAAGTAGTTGCCTGTGAAAACAGCTATGAGTATCCACAGGCATCCGCCTGCTTTATCCAGTCGGTTAAGGACTCGATGGAAGATATAATGCGGCTGGCGACAAGCGAAGCGATGCTGTTCAAGCACGGCTCTGGAACCGGCACTGACCTTTCAACACTGCGAAGCAGTAAAGAGAAACTCTCCGGCGGGGGCAATCCTTCGGGTCCTTTGAGCTTTATGAGGGTATATGACCAGATAGCAGCGGTGATTAAATCCGGCGGCAAAACCCGAAGGGCGGCAAAAATGCAGTCACTCAAGGTCAGGCATCCCGATATTAAAGAATTCATTACCTGTAAGAGTGAGGAAGAAAAAAAGGCACGGGCACTTATTGAGGCCGGCTACGGCGGGGATTACAACAATGAAGCCTACAACAGTGTGATGTTCCAGAATTCCAATCTTTCTGTCCGCGTAACAGATGAGTTTATGCAAGCGGCGGAAATAGATGGCAAGTGGGATACCTATGCTGTAACAACGGGTGATAAAATGCAGGAGCATTCGGCACGCCAGTTAATGGAGCTAATTGCCGAAGGGACAAGGCTTTGCGGCGATCCGGGCCTGCAATACGACACTACAATCAACCGATGGCACACCTGCCCCAACTCCGGGCCCATTAACGCCTCGAATCCATGCAGCGAATATATGTTCATCGATGATTCGGCATGCAATTTAGCTTCCCTGAATCTTATGAAGTTTCGCAGGGACGATGGCTCTTTTGACGTTGACAGCTTTAAGAAGGCGATTCGCCTCTTCATCATAGCTCAGGAGATTCTGGTCGATAACGGAAGCTATCCCGACGAATCAATTACCAAAACCAGCCATTTGTTCCGGCCGCTTGGCCTTGGTTACGCCAATCTCGGTTCTGTTATTATGAGCCAGGCGTTTCCTTATGATTCTGACCAGGCAAGGGCATTTGCCGCCGCAGTCTCCGCTATTATGACGGGAACCGCTTACGCCGCAAGTGCAGAAATAGCTTCGCTGAAAGGGCCTTTTGAGGAATTTGATAAGAACACCGATGCGATGCTTAAGGTTATCAATATGCACCGCCAGAACGCTCATGATATTCCGGAATCTCATTGTCCGGACTATCTCCGCAACGCTGCCAAGGATGCCTGGGATGAGGCTCTTGATGCCGGTTCCAAAGTTGGCTTTCACAATGCCCAGGCAACGGTCCTTGCGCCGACCGGAACTATTGGTTTTATGATGGATTGTGATACTACGGGCATTGAGCCCGACATTGCACTGGTCAAATACAAATTATTGGCCGGCGGTGGGATGCTCAAGCTTGTTAATAAAACCGTGTCGATGGCTTTGGATAGGCTTGGCTATAGTGCCGACGATATCAAATCAATCTGCGACTATATAGATGAAAATGAAACTATCGAGGGGGCCCAAAAGCTGAACCCCGACCATTTGCCGATTTTTGATTGTGCTTTTAAGCCGCGTAACGGCAAAAGGCATATCCACTACATGGCACATTTGAAAATGATGGCGGCTGTACAGCCGTTTATTTCCGGCGCTATCAGCAAAACGGTTAATATGCCAAAGGAAAGCACAGCCGAAGAAATTGGCGTAGCTTATACCGAAGGATGGAAGCTTGGTTTAAAGGCAGTGGCAATCTATCGCGATGGCTCGAAACAACTGCAGCCTGTCTCTACAAAGAAGCACAGGAAAACTAGGGCCAAAGCTGATGAAGTGTCCAGTAAGGCCCGGCCGTTCAGACGCCGCCTCCCGGACACTCGACAAAGTATTACACATAAATTCTCTGTTGCAGGGCATGAAGGTTACCTGACGGTGGGGCTGTACGAGGACGCTCAGCCTGGTGAGTTGTTTATCACTATGGCCAAGGAGGGCAGCACCGTCGGTGGCCTTATGGATGTTATAGGCACATGTACTTCGATGGCATTGCAGTATGGTGTGCCTCTGATAACCTTGGTGGATAAGTTCCGGCACGCTCGATTTGAGCCGTCGGGAATGACATCCAGCAAGGAGATACCGTTTGCAAAAAGCCTGATTGATTACATTTTCTGCTGGCTGGGCTGTCAGTTTATACCCGGCTATGCAGACAAGAACACCCCTAATAGATCGGCAGGGCCGGATACAAAGGTAAGCAAGAATACGACAACCGCCAGGCAATTGGTTGAAAAGACAAAAGACCTGGCACAGAAGATTGCCGAAACAAAGGCCAGGGTAGAAAACAAAGAAAAAACGGCTGTTCATGAAAAAATGGATTTTTCACTCTCAGAACAGGCAACTAAGCAGCCGTCTCCGGCGTTGGCAGATAGATTTACCGGCCCTGCTAATCTAATCGGGACCCTCGTCGGATCAGCCGTTACTGATGCCTCCGGGCCGTTGCTGTCTGAAGCGAAGGTTTTGGAGCAATTCAACGCCCAATTCGCGCATTTCTCCAGCGATGCCCCGGCATGCGATGTCTGCGGCTCGCTTACCGTCCGAAACGGCACATGCTACAAATGCTTCAACTGCGGCAACTCGATGGGCTGCTCGTAGATTCTTAAGTCTTTGGTAGGGTGGGGCTTGCCCCACCAGGATGAATGTCGTCTTTATGTTTAGCCCCGAAGCCTGCTTCGGGGTTTCTTTTTTATTCTTTCCCGCCACCTGCCTGTCCGCCGAAGACTCGGCGAAGGAGGATGGGCGGGGTTGTCTTTGTGTTTAGCCCCTCAAATTTATTTGGGGGGTCATCCTTCGAATGTTTGATTTTTACATTGTATTTTTACATTTTAATCTTTGATTTTTTTAATTTCCCCTCCGCCCACCGGTACTTCATACCTACGGCCTTTTCGTAAGCCGATTTTGCATTGCTTTCCGCCTGCTCAAAATCTTCTAATCCTAAATACGCCTTCGCCAAAACTACCACCGCCCCCGGCTCATAAAACCTAAATCCCTTATCAATAAAAAAGGCCGTGAATTCAATCCTCACGGCCTTGTGCTGTCTTTGCAAAGTGTATATTTTTACAATTCCGGCTCGATGCCTGCAAGCCAGTTATTACAAAGTATCGCCAGGTCCCGCCAATCGATATAATCGTCGGGAGGGTCGCTAATGTCGCATGCCTAATCCCAGTCAGGATCGCCTTCCTGTGTCATCCAGGCCCGCGCTAAGATAGAAAAGTCAAAGAAATTCACGCTGCAATTATTATCAAAGTCGCCGAAGTAGGCTAGGGCAAACTCATAGGCACCCATGTCGACGGTGGCTGTAAGGTCGCCGTCGCCATCCATTACGCGCGAGTTGCCCGCTAGATCGAATGGAATCGGCTCAACCGTATTGCCGTCACCGTCGAGGTCCGGCGTATCGGCCGGGATCGCATTATTATTTCCGGCGTCAACACAGGGTGAATTTGGCGTCGACAGCTGCAAATCACCTCCGATTGCGTCAACAAAGCAAGGGTCGGCATTGATGTTTCCTGTGCCGCTGTAGCCACCCTGGACGTCACAGTACTGGACGGTTGGTACGCTTGTACCTCCGCTGGCAATCTCGTCGGGCTCATTATCCCATAGGATGCAATTCTTTACGATTGGGCTGCTATCCCAGTTCCTGATTCCGGCACCGCCGCCGGCCACATTGCCGCTGAACGTGCAGTTCGTTACAGTGGAGTGGCTGCTGTTATAGTTTGCAATCCCGCCACCTAATCTTTGTTGAGCTATGTTCTGGTTGAAGATACAGTTCGTCACCGTCGGCAGACTATGGTCGTTGTAAATCCCACCGCCGTAATTGCTGGCGGTGTTGGAGGTAAAGCTGCAGTTGGTTATCGTCGGGCTGCTGCCATCCTTATTTTCCATGCCGCCACCCTCGTCGGCGGCGTTGGAGGTAAAGCTGCAGTTGGTTATCGTCGGGCTGCTGCCATCCTTATTTCCCATGCCGCCACCCTCGTCGGCGGCGTTGGAGGTGAAGTTGCAGTTGGTGACAGTCGGGCTGCTGTTTTCGTAGTTGAACATCCCGGCGCCGTACATCGCTGCTGTGTTACTGGTGAATGTGCAGTTTGTCACCGTGGGGCTGCTGTTGTAGTTGCTCATCCCACCGCCATAAGCCTCTACTGTGTTACTGCTGAATGTGCAGTCTGTCACCGTCGGGCTGCTGCTGTTTAAGTTGAACATCCCGCCGCCGTAAATCGATGTTGTATTATTGCTGAATGTGCAGTTGGTTACCATGGGGTGGCTGGCGTTGTTGTTGAACATCCCGCCGCCATATACCGCCGAGTTGTTTCTGAACATGCAGTTTGTCACAGTCGGGCTACTGCCAGAGTTATACATCCCGCCTCCACCCACGCTGTCGGCATCAGAGCCATTGGCGTTTCCACCGGTTATTGTAAAGCCGGCCAGGACGGTGTTGGCGTCTTCGCCGGTCACACACTTAACAACGTGATAGTGGCCGAATCCGTTGATGACGGTCGCGGCGATGACGCTGGGGTCATTGGGTTCTGTGCTGCGCAGGGTAATGGCCTTGCCCTTGAAGTCTATGGTCTCGTAGTAATATCCGGGGGCAGCCTCAATTTCTTCGCCGTCGTTGGCGTCATTGATGGCCGCTTGAATAACCTCATACCACTTATCCCGGGTAATATTGTGTATCGGCATAGTCTGCCACTGCCGGGCAAATTCCGAGTAATCGTTAAAATCCACAAACTCATCGGGCGGCTCGCTTATGTCACAGGCAAGGTTCCACGCGGCAGCGTTTGGTTCAGAAAGCCATGCCGAACACAGTATGGCAAGGTCGGAAATATCGACTAACCGGTCACAATTGAAATCTGCTTTCATAGCGGCGCATCCGATTTCTAAGCGGAACGTAACAAAGAGCGGATAGTGGTCCGACAAGTTACACACACCTAGTTCTGAAGAATCGTAAGTCCAGTTTCGGATCACATGCGCCTCCGTCGGAACGAGCCTCATACCGGCGCCCGACTGCCTGACATAGACGTAATCGATGCGATCTACCAGGTCCGGATCAGTCGGATTCACGTCGCTCCAGAAATATTGGCACAGCTCGTTCGAGGACCAGTCGACAGTATTCCCGTCTTGGGCCGCATCAGCGACCTGCGCATACGCATCCACCGCGCCTGCCTTGCCGAACAGTTCGTCCATTATTCCATACTTGCCCCGGTGGATGTTGAAATCGCCCATCATTATTGCCGGTGGACCATCCTCATCCACCACGGTCTTGTCCCTGATTATCCTGATGTCCTCCAACTGCAGCAGATCCTCCCATCCCGTGTTTGGGTCATCGTTGATCCGCTTCAGATGAGCCTCACGCGGCAGCGGCTGCTCGCACGGGCCCATATTTTGCCCGCAGCAATTCCTCAGGGCAAACAGATAGGGATGACCATACATCTCAAAAACCGCGATATCACCCCAACCGGCGAGCTCGGCTATTTCACCCTGCGACAGGGCTCGGTTATAGATGCGGACATCATCGAGCCGGCCGGGGAAGAAAGTAGTGTAGTCGTCCACACGCCTGCCGAAAATCATAGTACCAAAGGTGTTGAGAACACGGCCCATCGTGCCGACCAGGCCGCCGTCATGGTACCAGGCTATTGTATTCCCGTTGTACGTAGCGGCTAAATGGTGCCACTCCATATCCAGCGGAGCTATTTTATTATCCCAGCCGAACGTGTGGATACAGTAGTTGTCCTGTTCGTTTCTACGCTGTATATCAAAGTGCGTGTCATCAATTTGCTCGTAGGAGAAGCCAAAGACATTCCTCCAACCGGGTATCTGGGCGGCGGGCTTTGTCGCCTTTACCCAGCCTGAGATGGTCCTTGGACTGCTGCCGCTTATCCCGATAGATTCCTTAACTAGGAAGTCGTCAACGCCGTCGAGTTCAATCGAAAGTCCTCCTTCCCTGGAATCTGCGCTGTAGGTCGGGGCGCCAAACTCATAGGGATGGTGGTTGTTACCGCTGCTGTCGTTGCTGTCACCCTCAAACCGGTACCACGCAGTCAGGTTCTCGTCATCGGGGCCTTTATACGTGTATGTCCATCCCGTGCAGGGATCGTTATTGATCCGGAGAATATATGCATTGTTGTTCGCGTTGAGCCCAAACAGATAGGGATGACCGTCCAGCTCAAAGGATGTGCAAGTGACATAGCCGACAAAACTCATCGCCCCCCCCTCATCTACGGTAGACCATCCGGCGTTTGGGTCATCGTTGATTCGGATGATGCGCCCTTGATCACTGTTGTGGGCAAAAATGTAGGGATGACCATCGAGTTCGAAGGATGCGATACTGGCATACTCAGAGGACCAGGTATCTGTAGCCGTGTCTGACCATCCGGTAGAGGGGTTCTCGTTGATACGGGTGATATGTGCCGAATTGCTGTCGTCCACGCTAAACAGGTACGGGCGGCCGCCCTGCTCGAACGATGCGACAGCAACACAATGGGAACCCCAGTCGCCCGTGTGCAGGTGTGTCCATCCCGTAGAAGGGTCATCATTTATCTTAGTGATACGCCCCTTTTTGCTGTCGTTGACTGAAAAGAGATAGGGATGGCCGTCCAGCTCGAAGGGTGTGACATCCACATAGTCGGCACCCCAGTACCTTTCGTGGATGTGTTTCCATCCTGCCCCGTGATTGTACTTCTGATTCTTTTCGTCCCACCAACGCCCGTAATCCTCCATTCTAAGGATATGCCCGTTACTGTAGCTGTCGAGACCAAAAATGTAGGGCTCGCCGTCGAGTTGGAAACAAGCGCTTGCGGTCGCAAAGTAGTCCGTATCCCAATTGCTTTTGTGGTCGTCGGGCCCGGTGAGCGCATGGCTTATGCCTATCCGGATCGGCGCCCCGTTTACGTTTACTGTAGCCGTCAAAACGCCCTTGTCAGCCCAACACTCTGTTGCCGGATTCTTCAAGTAACAGTTGAATGCAGGAAATTTCGTGAACTGGATATCCTGCAGTGGCCATTTGCTCAAAAGAACCAGGCCGTTACCCTCCGTATGGAACCTGTTGTCATAGTCGGGACCGCTCCATGGTAGGTATAATGTAGGTAAGCCCGCGATAAGCGTGATGCACGTATCCAGAGTCGACTCTATTCCATTCAATGCATTACGACAGTAACAGGAACTGTCCAAATGATAAGAGTATGGATATGTGTCGCCCAGCGTACTCTGCAACCACTGCCGGTAGCCGATAGACCAGACCTCCTGCAGCGCTACGATGTCCGCCCCGGATGACCTGACGTAGGCGGCAATTGTGTCCCTTCTCTCCCCATCTTCAAGCGCATAATCCGCCCAGTCGGGTGGATCCTCCAACCAAAACGCAAGTCCACCGCATCTGACTATACACTCGAGGGGGGAGTTTTCGAATAGGTGCGTATTATATGTAAGGACGGTGAGTTCTGTGGAAATTAACGCGTTGGAGACCCGAAGATTGTCGAAGGCGAATGTTGTCCCGCCCGACAAGGCATAAGCCTGAGCGCCGATGTGCAAATCAATATTCCCCGAAAGCTGGGACAGGGTAAAAGAGCCCAACTGGGTCACCCCGCCTTCGATTCTGATTGAGTACTCAAAATCAGTCTCAGATGTTCGCTTGACCATCAATGTAGCCGGCTTGCCGGGGGACGGGTCATTCGTGCTAGGTAAGATGTCTCCCGGACACAGCTGCATCCGGACAAGCGTTCCTCCATCCCTGCGGAAACGAAATCCAAAACTGGTGCCCCCATTCGGCTGACCCGCTATGGTGGAGCACATCATAAAAGCACTTTGGTTGGCTGAAATCGGAGGCACGTCAAGACTGAGAATTTCTCCAACAGGGAATACTACGGGATCGGTCGTCATTACAGAAGCCGTGTTGTCATTTCCTGTTGTGATCTTAAGCTTACCTGCCGAAATTACATAACTGCCACCACTACCGTAGGAGTTTGAGTAAGTATATCTATCATAGTTGGGAAGCCCGAAGCCATCGAGAAAAGATGCTTCACTCACCTCGTTCAAGCAGACCATAGTTACTAATGCCAGAATTGTTAATATTTTTACAGTTTTCATTTTTAATTCCTCCAAAAAGGGTCTTGTTTTTATAATTCTCGTTGTGCAAGCTCTCGAT
>JAUWLI010000123.1 GCA_030613765.1 Phycisphaerae bacterium | reverse complement strand
GGTGAGGATATTTGATTTTTTTGGTATACTCGTGCTCACCATCCGGCCCATTGGTTAAAAGCTTTTTCCACTGGGCATCAAAGACATGATGCAGCGGTTTGTACGTTTCGAAGATGCGCTGTGGAGTTGACGTCTCATAGGCGTACATATACCGAGTCGTCTTGTGGCCGCCGAAAAGCAAATCCATATACTCCCCTTCTTTGTCCTTCCAGGAAAACGTCTCCTTATCTTCTTTCTCCCTCCGTTTCAAGATGGCAGTCCACCGGTTTGTACTGCCCGCTTCCGCCCGCGGCATTACCCACCACAACTGGGCCTTCTTATCGCTGCCCACCACAAGCTGGCCCGGTATCCGCATCCCATATATCCGCGCCATTCCCCTGGTGGTCTGCCTGAGATGAACCGCAATATCCTCAACAGGCACATTCGCAAACGAACCGGGCAAATCAATGACGGTATGAACAGGCACATCGACGCAATCAACCTTCGCCGAGACCTTAAGACGAATCTCCAGTGCCTCACTCGCACAAGCCAAACCAAAGACCACACCAATCACAAGTACCGCACCCACAAATTTTCTTTCGCTCTTCATACCTTGTCCCCTAATAATCCTTAATCATTTATCACTAATCATTTCTAAAGCTTCCACGGCGACCGCATGCTGCGTGATATCATGCTGTCAGCGGCACTGTCATTGATAAAGCGTTCCTTCTTCGGGTCCCATTTCACTTTTCTACCGAGCAGCATCGCGATGTTACCCAGATGGCAAACCGTAGAAGAGCGGTGCCCGATTTCGGCCGAGGCAATGGGGTCCTTACGGCTCTTAATACAGTCCAGGAAGTTCTGCTTGTGGTCCCTGCTGTTGTAGAGTTTAATTTCATCAGCCCCTATCTTTTCCTGAAGAAGTGACTTCGGCTCTGCATCTATTTTGCCGCGCGATACGAAAACCCATCCTTCGCTGCCTTCGAAACGTGTGTTCCCTCCTCCGGTTTTCAGAAGCAATTTGACACCGTTGGCATACGTGTACGTGATATCCGCTTTCTTTGAAGTCGTGAACAGCCCGCTTTCGGGGAAGTCGCCTTTACCCTCGATTTCTACCGGGCCTGTATCATCGGCGTCATTGCCCCACTGGGCGATATCAAGATAATGGGCGCCCCAGTTGGTCATCTGGCCGCCGGAGTAATCCAGGACAAAGCGGAACTGATAGTGACATCGCTGTTCGGTATACGGCTCCCACGGCGCAGGGCCCAGCCACATATCGTAATCGAATCCTTCCGGAACAGGCTTGGCCTCCCACGTCGGCGGGCACTTCCGGTTGTTTCCCGGTATCCCGACTTTAATCGTATGCAGCTTGCCGATCCTGCCGTTGCGGACCAGCTCACAGGCGTTGCGAAACTCACTGCCCGAACGCTGCTGAGAGCCTGTTTGCAGCACCCGTCCATAGCGCTTCACCGCATCAGCAAGGGCACGCCCCCCGCCTATCGTCAAGGTAAGAGGCTTTTCACAGTACACATCCTTGCCGGCCTTAACTGCCGCAATCGAAACGGGTACATGCCAGTGGTCCGGCGTAGCTACGACTACCGCATCGATATCGTCACGTGATATCAAATCCCGAAAATCGTTGTAAGACGACTTCTCATCCAGGCCTGCTGTCTGACGTGCTTTTTCAAGATGGCCCGCATCGACATCACAGACCGCAACGACCTGCGAACCGGATTTGCCCTTGAATCCCTTCATATTCCCTGTCCCCATGCCTCCCAGCCCGATGCTGCCAATCGTGATACGGTTACTCGGGGCATCGGCGCCGAAGACCGAAGACGGAACGATTGTCGGCACCGCAAAAGCAGCAGCAGTAACAACCGAGCTTTTCAAAAACTCCCGTCGGCTTACCGTGTTTACTTTCTTAGTTGTTTTGCTTTTCATGGTTTTCCTTCATTTGTCTTAATGTATTATTTTCTCCGCATCAAAGCGGCACTATTCGGATATTGCGAAACCACACTTCGTTGCCGTGGTCCTGAAGCAGAATGGGACCGGGCTCAGGCCCTTCCTTCTGACCCGCGCCGGTCTTGTTCGGTACGTCCTCATCATCATGAACCGGCACCCCGTTGTACAATAACGTGATACGCGCGTCTTTCACCTTTTTGGCATTGTTGCCTTGACCCTCGAAGCGCGCAGCGTGGAAAGTAATATCGTAGCTTTGCCATTCGCCCGGCTTCTTGCAGGCATTTGTGTCCGGTTCCTTGAACTTATAGATCGATCCGCCTCCATTTTTCGTCGGAGGCTCACCGTAAGAATCCAGAATCTGGATCTCATAGCGACGCTGTATATAAACACCGCTATTCCCACGTCCCTGCCCTCTGACATTCGGCGGCAATTGCGGAAGCTTGAATTCAATGTGCAATTTGAAGTCCTTGTAGTCCCGTTTTGTTATAATGCTGCCCGTTTTTGGAACAATCTTCATCGCATCACCGATAATTTCCCAGCGAACCGGCTTGCCGTTCTGCTCGGTCCAGTGTGAAAAATTCGTGCCGTCGAATAGAACTATTTCTTTGGCTTTCGATATCTTTTCCAGTTTAACTTTTGGCGGCTCTGCGAAATCACGCCACATACGCTCGGCATCGGCAACCTTGACTTTGCCTTCGTGAACATACTGCCTATAGCGGAAAACATGGTCTTTGCCCGGCTCCATTACCCAGTCAGTTGCCTGCGAAGGAGCCCAATTGAAGAAAACATGTTTCATTCCCGGCGGCCAGATACGCATCGGTTCAGGATGCTGGAAATTCTGAGGATGGCTCATAAATGTAATCCCCGCCCATTTTCCATTTATCGCTCCACCCGCTTCACACCATCGTGCCCGCGTCGCATGACCATCCTTTCGAGTCTTGCCCTCGCTCGTAAGATACATCGAGTTTTTGCCTTCCCATCCGGCGGCAGCTCTAAATCCAAATCCACCATAGCGATACTTGACCTGGTAAAGCGGACTGTCCGCAACACATCGCTGCCTCGATACGAAGTCCCACAGCCAGTACCCTTTCTTCGGCCCGCCGATGTTGTATACTCGAACATCCCTTTCTTCCCTGAGCACAACTTTTTCACCATCGGCCGTTTTCAAAGCAACATGCTCCATCTCTGCCTTGAAGCCCCCGTAAACAGGCCCGCTTGTCGTCGATAGAAACTTTACAAACCGGACCGTCCCCTGGCCGCCGGCGAGATTCCAGAAATCCAAATCCTTGCCTTCGAATTTTGTCTTCGTCCACGGCATCCATATCCCCACGTGATGAATATGGTCGGGTGGATGAATACCCGTCAGCACATCCCCCGTCGGTGACCATAAGGGATGAATAAATCCGCTGCGAGTATAAAGCGGGTTCTTACCCTCCGGCGGCGGAACTGGCGCGTGGTTATATTGCAAAACCTTCGTGTCCCCTTGTCGAATCTGCAGAACCGAATCATCCTTTGTCACCTCAATCGCAGGACGCTTCACAACCGGGCTCTTGAACAATTGAAAAACACGCTTGCTCCCGGCCGGAGTCGTGCCCGAAAGTATCCACCACAACCGTGGCGGATTGCCCGGTTCAATCTGTGCAGCACCCGGCATCGTCCCCAAAGACTTAACTTCCGCCAAAAGTATTGCACCCGTCATACGTCCCATTGGTATTCCGTCAAGCGAAATAGATATGGGCGTGTCGATTCGCGTATGATTTCCCGCTTCAACGGTGATTGTCGCCAACGGTTCAGCCTCTGCAAACAATTGATTCGTTAACGCAGCAAACAAAACCAAAATAAACACCGAAACAATCAACACCGATTTGCGATTTTCCATTTTTCCTTCTCCTAATTGATTCACCTTCATCCAATTTCCTTCATGGGCCTGATGAGTTTATAGTTTCTGTGGATTGTATGCACTTTGTGATTAGCCTTCCTCGACCTATCTTTGCCATTTTTATATGTGGACTTTTCCATAAGCGGAACCATACATGCTAATAACATTGTCAGGATTTTTCAAGTATTATCTCGTCTCAAATCTTCATCTCAAGAAATGCCCGGAAAGCCATGGATCAGCAGCAAATGCTCAAAATCCCCCTGAACCCAGCCGAAGCATCCCCCCTCTGCTAAACATTATTCACTCTCCGTGTAATCCAGGCTGGATTTCTGCTTATTTTAGACTTTGTTCTCAGCAGGTTTTCGAGCGGGGATCGATCCTTTTCGGATTAATCGTTTTTGCCGTAAAGCCAGTCCTCGTCAGTCAATTTGTAATCGACGATTTCACTGGGCCGGAAAAAAAGCATGATTTCCTGCTCCGCCGATTCTGCACTATCGGAGCCGTGAACGAGGTTGTATCCTTTCGAACAGCCAAAGTCTCCTCGAATAGTGCCCGGCTCGGCATCGCAGCCGAAAGTTGCCCCCATCATCTTGCGCACCATATCTATAACACCCTCAGCTTCCCAGACCATAACAAGCACGGGTGCAGAAGACAGAAATTTTACTAAACCTTCAAAAAATGGTTTCCCCCGATGAACATCATATAGCTGACGGGCCGGCTCTTCAGAGATTTGTATAAACTTTGCAGCAACGAGCTTCAGGCCTTTTTTTTCGAATCGCCCGATTACTTCGCCGGCCAGATGCCGCTGGATACAGTCCGGCTTGATAATTACTAATGTACGCTCTGACATTCTTGTTTGTTACGGACCCTGGTACGATTCTCTATTCAAAAAATATCACATCCCCTTGGGGACAATGTAAATCTCGACCCGTCTGTTTTGTGGATTACCTTTGTTGCCGGGATCATTCGGTACAAACGGCCGCAGCTCACCAAAGCCCCGCACACTCATTCGCTTCTGGGAAACACTGTTCGACGACATTATATTCAGCACTGATATGGCCCTGTGGACTGAAAGGTGCCAGTTGGTCGGATGGTTGGCCCGGGCAAAGCGAATTGGCTGATCATCGGTATGACCGGCAATTATAATATCAAGTTCTGCGGCTTCTTTGGTATTCAATATTGTGCACAGTGCCTTAACCGCTTGCGCCGCCGCCGGCAATACGACATCGCTGCCGCTTTTGAAAAGCAAATCGCTCTTGAATTTTACTATACCCTTTTCGGCGTCGAAGGTAACCATGTCCTCCTTCTCGGCAAACTCCTCCAGCATAGTGCTCAGCTCGGGCGGAAGAGCCATTCCGCCAAGGCACTGCTCACGCATCCTCGCTATCAACTCGTCCCTTTTACCAAGGTGTATTTCAAGTGCGGCAATCTTTTGCTCCAGCGCAGCTTTGTCGATATCGGTCAGTGATGTAGCGTCAGAAAGCTGTCTTTTTAATTGTTGAAGTTCCAACGTCATGGCCTGCACCTGACTCTCAAGGTCCGCTTTTCTCTTGTTCAGTGAGGCGTTTCGCATTCTAAGATCCTGCTCACCTCCACACCCCGCTAACGGCACGATACAGGCACATACAATGATAAACACCGAAAGTTTTACTGTTCGCATCATTCAATCCTTTCCATGAGACTATAAGACAAAAACCACTCTGAACATCCTTATAATACAAAGCTCTTTATTTACGAGCTGTTATAGCTCGACAGCTTCTACAACATCCTTCACCACCCATACACATAAATAAACCTATTTGCCTTTGTCCGTCAAGAATAAACTTACAAAATATTGCCATCTTTCCCACAGCCTATATAACCGGCAAAAAACACCCAAAAGCAGGAAAAAGACCGATAGTTTCTCGGACTTTTCTCTTTTTTACTTTTTTGACAGATCCTTGGGAATCCCTGCATGCATTAGGCAGGGACCCAGCTATTTATGTGCTTATAAAGCACTTTTTCTTTCCCTTTTCAATTCTTTTATGCTATTCTGTTCCTGCAACTTTGGAAAGAAACCGGAACGTAATTGCAGAGACTAAATGCAAACGGCTAATTTAACGAGCGGCTAAAAGCTAATGATGTATAATTGATGCCCTGATGGTGAATATCAGGTGTAGGTGAGAAAAAATGGAACAAAATGATTCTACGAAAGACAAAAAAAACAGCAAAAAACCAAGGGTTATGTTGTTTCTTTTTATTATACCGATACTGCTTCTAATTCTTTTGACGGTAATTACTGTTATTGGAGTATATTTTGTAGAACAAAATGGTGGAAGTCAGACATCTCAACTGATAGGTTTAACTGCGCTAATATTAATTATAGCGGTCATCTTACTTTTCATAGGCACTTGGAGAATTTATTTTTCTACCCGCTATTTGCAGATTCCCGCATGGCGTTGGATAGCGGGTGGATTCAAAGGCAAACCTGATTTTCCTCATATTGGTCTGGCGATAAGAAAGTCCAAAGATACTAAACACTATAAGGAGATGAACAAGATAGAACGTATCTGTATGCTGTTGGGCTATTTTTTTCAGTTGTTTGGTATAGTTCTTTTAGTCATTGGGATTTCATGGTTCCTGGTGCTTGATTTAACACGCAAAGGCACAGTTGGCAGCATTGCCTTAACGTTATTTTGTGTCGGTGCTTTATTATATATTTTAGGCGCTTTCATCAATTATATCTGTACGAGAAAAGATACTAAAAGAGGAGAAAGTGAGGTGAGTGAATAAGGACGTTGAGAATGATTTATGTTTTTGAAAAGGAAGGTTCTTTCCCTCTCGTCAGTTTGCCTTGCAATTGATGCCTGCATCATTTTCGAATTCGTTAAGAGACTGCCAAACAGCCACAGCAAATAGTGTTATCAAAGAATCCACAATGCTTTTTCGTGCTGCTTGCCCCGTTAGAAGTATGAAGACGAAGTGGAATGTTTACTTTCTAACTGGGGTTTACAACAAAAATCCCCGGCCAAACAGATAAAATATCGTTCAAATTCAAGCCCCTCGGAAGACCAAAAACCTCAATATACGCCGAAAAACGCCGATTTTCTTTGTTGAATACATACTACGAAAAAAAAATTCTCTTTTTTTCAAAATCTACTTGTAAAAGTGTGGCGAATAATACATAATGTATTAAGAGTATTAGTACAATTATCCCGATAGTAAATATATAGATGGTTTCATAAAAAAGGGGAAAACAGCAGTCATGGCTTTGTGGATACAAATATCATCCGGTTCGGGCAAGCCCATTTATGTTCAGGTTGCTGAGCAGATTTCTGAGGCCATCGCCAAGAGTGAGCTGGCAAGTGGTGATAAGCTTCCGGCGGTCAGAAAGCTCGCGGCTGAGCTGGTGATTAATCCAAATACCGTTGCCAGGGCATACACGCGCTTGGAGCAGGCGGGATTGGTTACCACTAAAACCGGTTCCGGCACGTATGTCAGCGACCCGAAACTACGAAAAAGCGACGCCGCTGATATCAACATACTCACCGAAAGGATGGATACAATTATTACACGGGGCCTGAATTTAGGTCTCCGGGAACAGGATTTGATCAAGATGTTCAAAGATAGACTCGCTAAATTCGTCAACAAGCAAACGGAAAGAAAAAATGACTGAGACAGTTTTAGAAACAGAAGGTCTTACAAAATATTACGGCAGCACACTTGCGGTCGACCACTTGGATCTGAAGATTCCCCAGGGCTGTATCTGCGGCTTTGTCGGCAGAAACGGAGCGGGAAAAACAACCGCTATTAAGTTAATGCTGGGATTGTTAAGACCGACAGCAGGCTCATCGAGACTGCTGGGTTGTGATTCGGTAGCATTAACTCCCGCGATTCGCCAGCGTATTGGTTACGTTACTGAAGGCCATCGACTGTTTCGCTGGATGAGTATCACTGAGCTGGAGAAATTTCAGCGAGCGTTTTTCCCGAAGCAGTGGGACGATAAGCTCTTCACAGATATGATTGAATACTTCGACCTGCCAAAAAAGCGAAAGATAAAATCTTTCTCAAACGGTGAGCGTGCGCAGGTTTCGCTGGCCCTTGCTCTGGCTCCGAATCCGGAGCTTCTGATAATGGACGACCCAACGCTCGGGCTC
>JAUWLI010000293.1 GCA_030613765.1 Phycisphaerae bacterium | reverse complement strand
AAAGGCCGGTGCGACATGCAGATTGAGCCGTTGGATTTCGACAAACTGTCGGGCTTAGCCGACGTTGCTCTTTGCTGCCTGCCTCACAAAGTCTCTATGGGATTTGTACCGAAATTTCTGGAGGCCGGGCTGAAAGTCATTGATTTCAGCGCGGACTATCGGCTCAAGGACCCCGATGTTTACGAGAAGTTTTACAATGTGAAGCATACTGATACTGCTAATCTGGAACGGGCTGTGTTCGGATTGCCGGAATTGTTCCGCGAGAAGATAAAAGGTACGGACTTGGTTGCCAATCCCGGCTGTTACCCGACGGGGGCATTGCTTGCCATAGTGCCACTGCTTAAGGAAGGCCTTATTGAAACGGATTCGATTATTGTCAATGCGATAACCGGTGCATCGGGGGCGGGCAGAAATCCGTCGAGTAAATTTCATTTTCCCAATATGAATGAAAACCTCTTTGCGTACGGAATCGGCTCACACCGCCATATGCCGGAGATGGAACAAATCGCCGGCGAAATTGCCGGCTCTGATGTCCAAATATTGTTTCAGCCCCACGCAGGGCCTTTCGACAGGGGAATTCTTTCGACGGTTTATTGTAAGCCCAAAGGGAAGGTCGACTGTGCAAAATTGCCGGAGCTTTATAATGATTTCTATTGCTGCGAACAGTTCGTGCAGATAAGCAAAGATGCGCCGGCTGTCAAAGATGTGGCCGGGACGAACTATTGCCACATCTTCCCGGCCTGTGTCAAAGGCAGGATAGTAGTTTTTTCGGCCATTGATAATTTGATAAAGGGTGCATCAGGCCAGGCAATTCAGAATATGAATATCATTTTCGGCCTCGAAGAGGCACTCGGCCTTCTATAGCGTTGCATCCTGCTTAGTCGGTGTTACGTAGTAGGCCGATTGTGTGTTGTGATACGCCAATCATTTGAGGGATGTTTGAGTGTGATGTGGCGAGAAAAAACATTTTTTTGAAAGGAGGTATGAATTATGAGACGTAAGCAAATCATTTGTTTGTGGGCAGTTTTGGGTCTGTTAGCCATCTGCGAGAAAAGGAGCGTTTTAGGTGCCTCTGCTTCCGAGTATACTGCCCAGGTCCTTATCAAAGTGCTGCCGTATGCAAATAAGGATCCTATGAGGATTGAGACACCTGCAATTGATAAGGACATTCAATACAGTTTTCGCAGATCAATGGCTACCCTTGTAAAGCGGCAGAGTACTCTGCAGGAACTGATTGACAGGGATCAAGTGCGACAGACCCAGTGGTTTCGCCGTTTCGCTAAGTTTGATAAACAGGGAAAGATTATAAATTTAGACCATTGCACTCTAAAAGCTTATCAGGATTTGAGGAAACATTTCAGTGCTGAGATCCGCAAGGATTCCGAGTTTGTTTTGCTGTCAATGACCTGTGACAATGCTCAGGAAGCAGCGGACATAGTGAACGAAATGGCGACTTTGTTTGTTGCTTCGTATGGAAGCACAAAGAAGGCAGAGATTGCTGCTAAGCTGACAAACCTTGAGAAACGGCGAATGAGTGTTCAGAAGGAACTGAGTGTGGCCGAAAGGGCCTTGGCCGATGTTTGCACACAATCTGGGTTAACCGACCTTGAGGAGCATAGCTACCCTCATCCCATTACTGTCAGGCTCATACGTTTGGAACATGAGCGGGACAATTATGTTCTGGAGATAAAGGCAGTCGAGGCCCATATAGAGAATCTTAAGAAGAAGCAGCAAGGGGAAGCTGATGGGCAGGTCAAACAGGAATTGCAGGAAGAGATACACAATGTGGGGGGAGAATTGGTTGTGTTGCTAAGCAAACTTGTAGAATTAGAAAAGATGCAAAGAGTAGCTGCATTACGAACAAAAGAGCTTGATTTGGCCCGTGTACAGTATAGGCAGCGAGCAGTTATAAGAGGCGAAGGAAGAAAGAGGCTCGATGAAATTAAACTGCTGATTGAGAAATTGAAGATAATGTATGATGATCCGGAAACATCCAAGGTGCAGTTGGTAAGACCTGCTCCGGTACCATTGGAACCAGATTCGCCGAAGTGATAGTTGTGCTTGGCCTGTTTAAGCGGCGTTGGTCTTACAGTTTCGTATAAGGTTTGATGGTGCGTATCCATGAGGTAGCAGATGATGAGAAGTATTGAGAGAATTGTTTTTGTGATACTGGTGGTGTTGGCTGGTGTGGGGGAGCCGAGTGGTGGCGCCGGTCTGGAGCAGAGGGCTTCTGAGATGGGATCGCCTGCGTTGAGGGTACTATCTGAGCGTGGTTGTGGGCGGGCCACGGCTTATTCGGAATTTAATAAGATTGTTACTATCGGGGCCAAGACGCATGTTTCGTGGCTGGACTCGGAGAACGGTAAGTTTTTGGTGAAGATTCAGACGCTGGATCGGGAGACGGGGAAGTGGTCGGCGGTTTATACAGTAGGGGAGGCTTACGACAACCATGGTGGGCCTTCTTTGACGTGCGACAGCTCCGGGTATCTGCACATCGTCTATTATCCACATCATCATCCGTTTCGGTATCGGCGGTCGGTGCGGCCGAACGATGCGTCGCAATGGACAGAGGAAGTGCAATTCGGGAAAAAGTGTACTTATTCATCGATGGTTTGTACGGCAGATGACAAGCTTGTGCTTGTGTGCAGGGAGAGCAGGACGCGGCAGTGGGTACTGAACCTGTATGAGAAGTCAGCGAATGGTGTTTGGAAGGGACCGAGAACAATACTCCACGGCAATGCGCCTTCGGGGTATACGCGTTGGCAGGCGGCGCTGGTTTTGGGGCGAGATGGAAAGACGCTTCATATGAGCTTTATGCTGTTTGAGAGGGCACTAACAGAAGTGGGTTACGCGATAGGTTATCTGCGTTCGCCGGACGCAGGAAAGAGCTGGCAGCGAAGCGACGGCGAGGGGATTACTCTGCCTGCAATGTCGGCGACGATAGAGATTGTGGCCGGCTCTGCGAAGGTAGAAGGGCCGACGAACTTTCGTCCCGGTAATATTGCGTTGGATCCTGATGGTGTTCCGTGGGTGATCTACTCGCGTATGGATCGGGAGCCTTTCGAGGCGTGGATAGCTCGGTTGGCCGCAGGGGGTAAATGGCGGAAAATACCGCTGCTGCCGGTGATTGAGCGAAAATGGAAGGGCCGGGGTGTGAAGACGCCCGGCAGTATCGTATTCGGGCGGGATGGCACGATGTACGTGGTGGTGACTACAGCGCGGAGTGGTACCGGGGACGAGCTGGCGTTTTGGGGGCACCCATCCGCGGAGGTTGCTTTGCTTGTGTCGAAGGACCAGGGCCGGACGTTTAGCTTGTTCGAGGTGTCCAGTGTTGATGATTCTGCTGCGAACTGGCTGCCCAACTTAGAACGGCCTACCAGGAGTGAGCCGATAAAGGTCCCTGCGTTAATTTACACTCACGGACCGCGAGGGAAGACGAATAAGGATATTATGAACAACGAAGTGGTCTGGTGTGATGTGGCCGGCCTGCTTACCAGGGCCCGACCATAGTCGGCTATAGTTCCCCGTTTTTGATTGACGTGATATTGTTTGGATATTAATCTGCTGAAATGTTAAAAGTTGCGACGTGTCAGTTTGCTGTAAGTAGTTCTATTAAACGAAACTCCCAGACAATTTGTGAGCTTTTGCGCAAGGCGAAAAAGTCAAAAGCTGACATCGTTCATTTCTCCGAGTGTGCGCTCAGCGGCTATGTAGGCACCGATTTTCCTAACTTCGACGGATACGATTGGGGGCTGCTTAGAGAAGAGACTGAAAAGATTATGGCTCTTGCGGCCAAACTCGGCCTTTGGGTCGTTCTGGGCAGTACGCACCGATTGACCCCCAATAAAAACGTTCGGGGGCAGGCCGAGCCGAATAAGCCGAACAATAGTCTGTATGTAATCAATCCCAAGGGCAGGATTGTTGACCGCTACGACAAGAGATTTTGCACTAAAGGTGATTTGCGTCGTCTTACGCCGGGCAACAGGTTTGCGACTTTTACCATCAATGGGATAAAATGCTCACTGCTAATATGCTTTGATTTGCGGTTTCCGGAGATTTACCGGGAATTGTATAAACAAAAGGTCAACTGTATTTTCCAGTCGTTCTACAATGCCCGGCAGAAAGG
>JAUWLI010000273.1 GCA_030613765.1 Phycisphaerae bacterium | reverse complement strand
TATTATCTCCACCCCCGCCTCCAGAATATCTTCCGCTTCTTCGAGGAACATGTCCGCCTTACCCCCGCCGAACAGTCTCCGGAAGACCTCCTGGAAATGGACCCTGATTTCCTCAAATGTCTCCCTGAATTTTTCTCTACTCTGTTTGTTAAGACGGTTTATCAATTGTTGCAGTTGGGCCCGGCCTACGTTCAGGTCTTCAACCTGTTTACTCAAAAACTCATGTCGCTCCTCAAGGCTTGCCTGCTCATCTATCGCGTCGAGATTAACATTGCCAAGCCGTTCGATTTTCGCGCGAAGCTCGGTTATTTCTTCTCTCACCTGCTCCCAGTCCACCTCACTCTGGTTATAATCTTCATAGGCGGCCACCAAATCAATCTGCAATTCATCCTGCACCCTTTCAACCAGGTCCTGCCCTTTGACTTCCAATTGCCCCGCCTCTATTCTAAGTTCGCTTATCGCCGCCTCCATCTCGCTTTTTTCTGCACGCTTCTCTCGGATATCCTGCTCTGTTTGTTTCTGTTCTTCTATCAGCTTCTCTACTTCTTTATGCAGCTTCGCGGTGTTCTCCTGTGTCTTTTCCTTTTCGACATACATCTCTGAAACCGCCGCTTCGCTTTCGAGAATGTCCCTCGCCGCTTTTGTTAACTCCTCGCCGCAGCTTTGTATTTCTGCCAGTGCCGACTCTGCCGCCGCCTGGTTCGCCTGCATCTGGCTTGTTATATGCCCAATAGTTTGTTTAAGACCCTTGCGTTGCTCTGTAATCTGGCCCAGCGCCACCTTCAAGTCGGTAAGTCGGCTCGTTTCCCTCTCTAACATCCCTTTTTGCTCGGCATATTTGCTTTCCAGTTCTTCTATACGTTCCGTCCGCTCATTGTTTACCGCCTCTAGCTCATCCAGCTTCTGTTTTGAATCATATTCCTTCTGGACGGACCCGGCAATCTCGGTTTCGAGCAGGTCAATCTCACTGGTTATCAACGGCTGCTCCTGCCTAAGCCGATTTATGTTCTGTTCCGAAACGCTTATTTTCGAGCTCACCTGCATCTTTTCCGTATTGGCTTCATAAACAGCCGTCCGCAGGTCCTTGCACAACTGGTCCAGATGTAATCTCGTCTGATTGTTTTTCTCAATTTGTTCTTCGAGCGTTTCAATCTCCGACGTCGTATTGGCAATCGTTTGCTGAAGTTGTCGCAATCGGCTCTTGCGCGATATCAGGCCTGTTGTTTTACCTAAGGGCCCAAGTTTTATCGAGCCGTCACCGCTCAGCAATTCTCCCTCCAGCGTAACATATTTATATTCCTGGCCCAATTCACCTCCCAGTTCAATCGCCGTATCCAATGAATCAACCACTATCGTTTTACCGCGCAGCTTCCACATTAATGGTGCGTATTTGCTCTCGTACTTTACAAATTCGACAAGCCTGCCTTTCACGCACTCCATTGACGACAAATCTTTGCTATCGACGAAAGGCTCTGTTCTGTCAAGGCAAAGGAAATTCACCCTGCTGTCGAGCTGTCCAATTACCCCATCGGCCCCGATATCGGCCAGCAGCCTTCTTGTACTGTTGACAACAAGCGCATCCGTTTTGCCTTCGAGCCCGGCTTCTACTGCACTGGCATACTCGAAATCGGCCGCAACAATATCTGCAACAACTCCTTCGACATAATCCAGTTTATGATTTTCAACCGACCGGTTTTCCAATATGCTTTTAACCGCCGAGGTAAGCCCCTCGCGTCTTTTCTCCATATCAGTCAATATCGCCAGCTCACCGCTCAGTGTACTCCTCGCCTCCCGGCTCGCCGCCAATCGCCTGTTGTCACCTGCGATTAGGGTATTGACTTCCTCTCTTTCTTTCCTCTTGGATTCCAGATTCTCCGCCAATTCGCTCAAAACTTTTTCGATATCACCCAGTCGTGTCTTGTGTTGGGCCTTCTCCGTAAGCATATTCTCAAGTTCTGTGCGCGCATGTTCCGCTCTGCCCGACAGGCGGTCTTTCTGGCTGGAAAGATTATCGCGGTAAACCGAAATGCTCTGGATTTCGTTATGAAGTTGCGCCGTCCTACGAACTATATCTATTACACCCGATTTCTCATCTTCCAGGTTTGCTTCTAATGAGGCGCATTCGGCGTTGATTCTCTGAACATCTTGTTTAATTTGTTCTGCCTCACGGCTCTTCTCTTCGAATCCCTCCTCACACTCCACCAGCTCCCGCTGTATCCGCACAGAGTCACTTTTAAAGAAGTTTTCCTGCTCCCTCAGTTTGTTAACTCTCTCTCCTGCCGACTCCTTTCGTTGCCCCAGTTCCGTAACCCTCGCATGCAAAAACTCTATTCGCTGCAGCCTTTGTTCAATCTTGCTCTGAACACCGACAAGCGAATTATCTGTTCGGTTGAGCTTGTTCTCTGTCTCTATTATCCTCCGTCCCAGTTCACTCATCAGGTTATCTTCTCTCGCAACCTCCGCCGCTAATTGCTCAAATTGCCCATGCACTCGATCAAGCGCGCTTTCCTTTTCTTTAAGTTGCTTCTGGTTCTTCGCATATTCAGCCAGCGAGTAGTTTACCTGAAGTTCTTTCAGCCTTTGCGTATATTTCAGGTAACTTCGTGCCTTGCCCGCCTGCAGCTTCACGCTACGCAATTGCTTGCCAACCTCACCCAGAATATCTGCAAGTCGAAGCAGATTTTGTTCCGTGCGTTCCAGCTTGCGAAGTGCCTCTTTTTTGTGTGCCTTGTATTTGCTTATACCCGCCGCATCTTCAAATATAGTCCTTCGCTCAGTTTTTGATACGCTTAATATCCGGTCTATCTGTCCCTGCTCGAGAATAGAGTAGGCCCTGGCCCCTACACCAGTGTCCATAAACAATTCTCGAATATCTTTCAATCTGCAGCTTTTGTTATTTATCCGGTACTCGCTCTCACCGCTCTTGAATATCCTTCGTGTAATCTGCACCTCGTCGGTCTCGACCGACAACTGCCCGCTTCCGGCCCCCTCGGGATTTGAGATAATCAGGCTCACTTCCGCCGACCCGAGAGCTTTTCTGCTGCTGCTCCCGCTGAATATAACATCCGACATCTGCCCCCCTCGCAGGCTTTTGGCGCTTTGCTCTCCAAGCACCCACTTCATCGCGTCCACAACATTGCTTTTACCGCACCCGTTAGGCCCCACAATGGCCGTTATAGGCGAATCGAAACAAAATTCAGTCTTATCTGCGAAGCTTTTGAATCCATTCAGAACAATTTTCTTAAGTTTCATTTATTACCTTGCTGTTATACCCTGTTTCTGGAATTATACTGCTGACGCACTCCATTCTTGGCCAACACGTACTCTTATTATCGGCCGAGAGCCTCATTTCTCTTGATATTTAGCCTGTATATTTCATCCTATACGGGATATGTCTTTTTTTTTTATACCAAACTCGCTTACATACTACAAACAGACAGGCCACCGTGCAATTAAGGAATTGAAAAATCCATTGAATAAATCAGGCCGGATACATACAAAAAACCAAAAAATCAATGAAAAGGCTGACCTTTGAGAGGTCAGCCTTTTGTCGAATTCTGTCACATCGAAATATTTAATAAACTTTTAATTGAGTAGATAAGCTGTGCTGTGATAAATAGGGCGAACATCTTGATAATTCAGGAATGTAAATAATATATGACAATTAAAATACTTGGCCTTGTTGTCAGTGTAGTTAAACGTAAGGTAGGGGGTACTCTCGGACGGAAAGGATGTAAGAAATGAATTCTATAAGCAAAGCTCTGTTTTTTCTATTGTTTTGTTGCACAATGGCTCGTGCCGCCGACATTGATTTTACTAAGGATATTTCTCTTTATTATGGAGCAAGTGATGCCTCTGCGGCGGTTGCTGTCAACAAAGATACCTTCATTGTGGCCGATGATGAGAATAATGTGTTGAGGGTTTATAAAACCAATAACCCTTCCCTTCCTGTTTCCTCGCATGATTTATCAATATTTCCTGCTGTAGACCCGGAGCACCCGGAGACCGATATTGAAGGCGCAACAATGGTTGGTGACCGAATTTATTGGATTACCTCGCATGGCAGAAATAAAAACGGTAAAATGCGAACAAGCCGATATCGTTTTTTTGCCACCAAAGTAAACGTACAAAATCAGCGTGTTAACATCACCCCCATAGGCATCCCATGCCATACCCTTGTTCACAATCTTGTTAAAACCAAGGCTGCCCGCCAATTGGGATTAGAGAATGTGACCCGATTTAATACAAATCTTAAAAAGCGACAACGTGAAAGCCTCGCACCAAAAAAAGCAGGCCTTAATATTGAGGCCCTTTGTGCTTCCGCTGATGGAAACACACTCTACATCG
>JAUWLI010000284.1 GCA_030613765.1 Phycisphaerae bacterium | reverse complement strand
ACAACTGCGACCAGGTGGATGCAATAGCAGTTCAACTTGTCAATCGTGTCAGTGATATGGTGAGTAACTTGAAGAATCCAACGGATAATAATTACCTGGCTGACTGGTCCACTCCAAGCACTCATCTTCTTTATGGCTACTGGGTGGGAGCAACGCCGGATGGGCGAAAATCGAGGACAATGCTGGGATTTGGAGTAGACCCGCATCCTGCCTTTGACCGTAATGGTCTGCCGAATCGCCTCCTTTCAGCGTGGAAGCTGCCCTATCTGAAGATGACCGGCGGCTATGCTTCGCATATTGGATTGCGCCAGAATAGTGCCAAAGGTGCCGACAGTCCTGAGGAGAAGGGAATCTGGATGCGGGATAATGTTATTAAGCCGTTATTTAGATTGGGAACCGAACACAAGGAGTCACCATATTATGTTTATTTTAATGTAGATAGCGCCGGTCATCTTCGCAAGGTTCTGAAAAATCCTGAGAAGTATGCTCCAACCGGCATATATATTATGCGAATCCACGGCACATTCGTTAACTTCCTGGATCTGTCACCGGCGATTCAGGAAGACATTATTACCAGACTCGAGCCGAAAGCAACCGCTTGAGTTTATCTGTCGAAACTTACGTGCGCCTCTTTTGTCCCCGGCAACAGGACAAAACCACAGCCCGATATAGTTGAGATAGTCTTACCACCCACTTTTATAGTTGGCTTCAATGATGCTGGCAACCGCAAGACAAAGCCCTTCGGCGGTCTTGCCTCACCATCCAACCTTAATGTTGCTCCAATTTGTGTTGGCTTCCAATGCATATTCAGCTTGCCGAAGCAGGTCGGCATGTTCTTGATTGTCATGCCGTCCTTGTGAGTGAACCATGCGGGCGGCACGCCGGAGAACAGCACCAGCCGTTGGTTGGCCTCAAATACCAGGCAGTCACGCATGAGCAGCCAGACTTCCGCGATGGCCCAGCCGTGAGGCATTGCAACACTGCCATTCCAACTGGTGCGTACATGTCCCCAGCCGCCGGAACCGCTCCTGCCGCCTTCGTCGAAGGCATACCAGCCTCGCATTTGCTCATGTTCGAGATGCAATTGCAGCGTGCGGTAGCCGGACTCCCTATTTCCGGCAAGTAGCCCCTGATGTGCTTTGGCAAGTGGGAAATATCGCCAGCCGCTCGGATTTTGTTCTCCATAGCCTTTGAACTGATCATAGGCTTTGCCGCTATCTATTGGATAGAGCTTACAAGGCCACAGCACAGAGAAACTTCCGTATCCTTTTCCAGGATTGCTTCCGAATTTATTGTCATAAGTTTCAAGCAAACGATTCGCCAGTTTTTTCCACTGAGCTGCTTCGGAAGATAAGCCAAGACCTTCTGCAAGGATTGCCGCACTTTGCAAACCGGCAATGTCAAACGCTTCGGTGTATTCAGGATGGTGGCCGTCACACCGGCCTGGCTTTAATTCTCTGCGTTTCTCTTTGGGCAGCTTCAAACCGAAATCCAGGCTGTCCATCTGTACCCAGTGCGGCCCACCCTCTGTTCGATAATACTTAATCATCTCCGCAATCTTCCGAGCCGCAGGATATATTCTCTTGAGCCATATTCTGTCGTGAGTAAACTGCCACTGCTGACCTATTGCCCAGAGAATCTGGCCCGGATTGTCTGCTTCCGGGTATGAACGGCCATTGAATGGGTGTTTGGTAAAATAATCGATGGCCGCAGCAGCGAGGTCCATATTGCCGGATTTTTGAAAAATGTTCGCCACATATACGCCATCGCGATTAAAGACATTATAGTTCACAACAGCAACATCGGGTGCTCCTTCGTTCATCTCCATTGCCGCATGGCCAATAATTGCAGCAAATGCTCCCTCCCAACGTTTGTTTGGCAGATTAAGCTGGACCCGTTTGACGAGTCGCTTCCAGTAGTTCTTTGCCTCATCAAAAAGCTCTGCGACATTAAGTTTCCGGTAAAAATTTAGTCCGGCATCCGGCTGCAATACTCCACCGACGGGTGGATTGAGTTTAGCCAGGTCGAATTGTGCCCATTCGCTCACGCCGTCCCATTGGTGTCCGACGGCACGGCGGCCGGGCAGGACCGGACAAATAAAATTAAACGTTTTGTTGGCACCGGCGCCGAGGGTAATCTCAAGCTGCAACGCCCCTGAGCAGTTACCGTCCTTCGAGATGGCAGATTTGTCTTTCGGCATCCTGCCCTGTAGGGCAAACTCGCCAATTGTGTCATTTGCCAAAACGCCTGCCTTAGACGGTTTCGTTGTTGCCACGATTGCCGAATGGTCATCTACCAGCAAGGCATCACCTTCTTTGCTGATAGTTAGTTTCTTGACGTCAAAGCCGGCCGGGCCAAGCGCACGCAGAGCAACGTAAAGAGCAATTTTCTTTGTCTCTTTTCCTGTATTCTTTAGGGAAACACGGGAGCCGACAATAAAGACCTCACCCTTTGGAGAGTTGCGTTTGACTTCGCAGACTTTGGTTTTGACTGTGATGACACCTGCGGACCATTTCGACCAGGGAATAAGATATTTTCCATCGGTTAGGCCGTGTTCGCACTTTACGCCGTCCATCGTAGGGGCGATAAGCCTGCCGGCGTTCCTGTCAAAAAGCCAGAAGTAAATGCCATAGCTTCCAACACCTGGCGAAAAGCTGCCCTCAGCTTCAACGAAAGTTTTGAGCGTATCAAGGGTATTGGCTATGCCTATGGGAATGTGAACCTTGCCGCGAGGATTTAACTGTTCCTGTATTTTATCGTTTTCAGCAAATACGCAAACCGAGATACTCGTACTTGCAAGACTAAAAATCGTCAAACAGAAAATATCTTTGATACGCATTTCCTGTTAATCCTGTCTGAAAAATTGACACATCGTTTGTTTCATCAACTCCAAGTATCCGTTGTAACAAGATGAATCTATATACACATTGGGCTCTAATGATTAATTCTATTCTGAAACAGTTATTAAGTCACCCAAAAAGATTGCATACAAAAGCGGAACTGGTAGAATTATGTGATGTGGTAATTTAATATAGAAACAACTGCATAAATCATAGTCCGCTTGGGGACGCCTTACGGCGGAGATGGAAGGTGCGAATCAAAAGAACATATATAATATCAATTTTGACATTACTTGCTGTCGGCCCTCTAACAAAAAGCGGGATTATCTATGGAGCAGACAGCTCCAACAAATCGATGGAGTTTTCCGCCGAGGTACTTCGCGACAGGATTCGAGGTGGCCTTCTCGGCCAATTGCTGGGTAATCTCAACGGAATCCAGCACGAAATGAAATATATTAACGAGCCGGGCAATGTCGAAGAATATATTCCCGCCCTTCCGGATGGTGCTCGAACGGATGATGACACAGACCTGGAATGGGTTTATATCGTCGCAATGCAGCGCAATAACACGATTATGCTGCCGCCTCATCTGGTTGTGCAATTATGGAAAAAACGAATCAATAAACGAATCTGGTGTTCCAATCAATATGCGCGCCAGTTGATGGATATTGGGATTCAGCCGCCCCTTACGGGCAGCATTGTGATAAACCCATGGGCCGACTTTAATATTTCGGGTCAATTCATTTGTGAAACATTCGGCTTGCTTGCTCCCGGGATGCCCCGGACCGCGGCAAAAATCGGTTTGAATTATACCCGTGTCACTATCGATGCCGAGCCCGCCCAGACGACACAGCTTTTCACGACGATGATAGCAACGGCTTTCACAACAGAGGACATCGATAAGATTATTGATGCCGGCTTAAATTCTATCGACACAAAGTGCGCTATACGGCAAATTGTAAACGACGTCCGCCAATGGCACCGTTTGCATCCGAACAACTGGCGTACTACCCGGCGGCTTGTCAAAGAAAAATATAGCCGCCATAACGGCACCATGCGGGACAAAAACGGATATGAACTCAACACCGCCTCCACAATCGCCGCCTTGCTTTACGGCCGGGGAGACCTCGCCGAAACCTTGAGAATAGCCTTCAACTTCGGCTGGGATGCCGACAATAATGCCGCCACGTCCGGCACCATCATCGGGGTGGTCAAAGGTTATCGTTGGATGATGTCACAGGAATGGCAAATTGTTGACCGCTACCGCAATACTACACGTGATGATATGCCCATGGATGAAACAATCACCAGTTTTGCCGACCGGCTAATTGACCTGGCCGGGAAAGTAATTATCGAAAAAGGAGGACGAAGAGAAAATGTTGATGGCAAAATCATCTATCG
>JAUWLI010000144.1 GCA_030613765.1 Phycisphaerae bacterium | reverse complement strand
CCGATACAGCTCGTATGGAAATCGTAGTGACCCCGCCAGGCCCCGCGTATGTACGCCCTGTTATAAGGCCGCCAGGGACACGGCCCCAGCCACTGGTCCCAGTCCACTTCTTCTTTTGGAGGCAAAGGTTGGGCTGGCAGCCAGTCGTGTCTCATCTCCGCCGCATCCCAGGGCGCGATGTGCGCTCGAACCGTATGTACCTTGCCAAGCCGACCGAGCCGAACCATCTCGTTACAGAACGTAAAATTACCCTCGCTCAGCCGCTGCGTACCCGTCTGGTAAATCCGCCGGTACCGTCTCGCCGTCTCCACCACCGCCTGACCCTCCGCAATCGTCATCGATGATGGCTTCTCCGAATAAACGTCCTTGCCCGCCCGCATCGCCATTATCGCCGCCAGAGAATGCCACCGGTCACCCGTCGCTATCAGCAGCACGTCAATGTCCGTCCGCTCGGCCAAAAATTCTCGCATGTCGCTGTACATCTTGCAGTCCTTGTTGCCATACCGCGTGTCCACAATCCGCTTGACGTTTTCCCTGCTGGATTTCTTCGCGTCGCATATCGCCACAAATTGCACGTCCTTCTCAGGCAGCATCCACCGAAGGTCATGCGAGCCCCGGTTACCAACCCCCATGCCGCCTAAGATTATCCGCTCGCTCGGCGGCACCTTTCCATCCCTGCCGAAAACCGTCGCCGGCACAATGTAAGGCACCGTCGCCGCAGCGGCCGCCCGTTTCAAAAACGAACGCCGCGTAAGTTTCGAGTTCTTCTTTAGCATGTCAATCTCCTAATTTATTTGGTGATTTGTATTAAGTCAGGTTTTTCATTTGCCACTAATTTCCCTGTGTTCTCCAAATTTTGCCCGTATATGTTACACACCTGCCCCGCCAAATGCAAGGACTTAGAACTGACATTATCTCGCACTACATCCTTAACGCCGGCCCCAATTCCCCAAATTACGCCGTCAAATACGCTTCCGCCTCAATATTTGTCTACACAGCAAACCACGCCACGCCTAATCCGACCGGCCGCGGACGTACTGATTATCAAACACAGGTTATGTCAAGATGCCAAACTCTAATCTCATTTTAACGGCCAGCCTGCCGGACAATAGCAGAGCCACTCTTCAACAAAGACTCCCAAATCGAGCTTGTTGACGATATTATCATCATCCTCATGCAGGTCAGCCGGCAGTCCGACTCCTGTTTCCAGCCAGTATTCGGCGAACTTTGCGAAGCTGGCGAAATCAACAAAGCATAATGGCCCGCCCGGCCAGAAGCCGCCGAGCAGCTCAAAGTTACCACCACTGCTGTAAGCGGCATCCGGCTGGCCGATAGTGCCGGTCAGAGCAAAATCTCCGCCGGTGCTTCTGCCTCCGCCGCCGTCAATTGTGTACCAGCTTAATTCATATTGGGCACTTGCAGCCGGGCCGTTAAAAATCGCCAAAAGAATGATAGAAACAATTAGTCGAGATATAAATGATATTGTTTTGTTCTTCATAACTAACTCCTTATTTCGTTCTTCTATTCCTGTACTAATGAATCCCAAGAAAATTTCTGTTCCGTTATTGTTTATTAATTAGCAGCTTCTAATTAGTAGAGTTTCATTTTCCCACCTGAGTACATACTGATTCCGCCATTGTTAATACGAACACCGGCGGAGGTGTCCCCGCGTGTGAAAAAGCGGGTCTCTAATGAAGCCGCACCATAGAACTTTATGTTCCCGGTCGAGGTTACCACAATATTGGGCAGAAACTGCAGATATTGGCCGGCGTCAAAGGTCGCACTGCTGCCCGATGCATCCCGGTTAAAATAACGATACGGAAACAGAGGCCATAGGAAGTATGTTCCGGACAAGGAATGGGTCAAAGACACGCCTGGAAAAATATTAACCATCATATATTCTTCATCCGGGTCGCTACAGGGGATGGCATCCAGAGTGTACCATATATTGGTATCCGCGAAACCATCCCAGCAAGGTTTGTCGGGGCTCCCACCTGCCCATCCGCAATTAAGGTGATACTGCCTAACCCCGAGTACGCGCCATCCATCCACTACGACTGAATGGCCCGGAACTCTATACTGTGTTGGCTGATTACCATTGAGCTGTATCTTTATCTCATTGAACCATCCTTCGGCGGTGTAATCAGTCCTGGTGAGCTTGCAGCATGCATTAGAGTACCGATAATATTCCTCAAAGACGGCCTCCATGTCATCGGTGTCTGCACCTGATGCACATCCATCTCCTGAACAATAATCCATGCCGACCGCCACGCCAATCTCGTAGCAGAGTTCGGCGACAGCATTAATCTGGGCCGAAGGGGAAGTTCCAGAGACCTCATCCGGCATGTTGACCCAATCGTAAGAATCATCCCATCCTCTTCCTACGCCTTTAGGGGGCCAGTGCCAATGACGCATAATCTGAGCGGCGGCAGTGGCCACACAACCGACTACACAATGAGGCTCGGTACAGTCATCACCACTTGGTGGTGCCGGACAGTCGCGGCTATAGGGATCACCCTGATGCCAGTTGGGAGTATGTAAGATTTCACCCTCAGTGTAGTCCGATGCGCTCACATCGGATTCCATCTCCTTTTCAAAGATATCTGTGTCTTTATTGAACCTGGCCCAGGAAGTACCGTAATCGATTTTAAGGAAATTACTTAAGTCCTGCTTTCGGACCGAGTTGATTGGCCCAACCTCTTTTTCTATCCTGTTTATGATGCGTTCCATGTTGTCTTTTATGAGCTTTACCACACCATCGTCGCACTCGGGATTCATATCAGAAGTTTCCGAGCAGGCCTTGACGGGGGCCAGCTCTTTCCTCAGGGAGATAATAATATAACCTTTCGGCAGTACAGGGCAGAAATAGCCGATCGTTCGCTGTCCTCGCTTGAGTTCCTGTACCTCTCCTATGACCGCCATATCTGAACCACCCCAGTCTCCTTTTTTCTGGATCGTTAAAGTAATCCAGTTGTTCGCTACGTTTAGGGCCTCGTCCATAGTTACTATCTGAGCCCGGACCGGTGTTATTAACACCATCGCTGCAAAGGAGGCAATCAGGATTTTTATTTTTAAGTTTTTCATAATAATCGTTACCTCCTATTCTATTGCAGGGTTACAAGCACTAAAATCTGTGCCTTTTGTCCCAGTTCCAGTTTTTGCATCGCCTTACCTAAAATGGATCCGCGAGCCCGGTCATAATCTGTTGCTTTCATGGCATAGCCGGCAGTGCCGGAAGTAGTGAGTAGGTCACCGGCCTGCACAGCCGTTTGTGTTGCATCCACATTGCAAAACACACGCCCGGCAAGGGCCACATCGTGGTCAAACTGACCAACTCCAAGGCGGACGCCTGAACCTATTCCATTGGCACCAGCTACAATGCCTGCGACTTTGCTGTCATAGGCTGAGCGGCTAACAGTGAGCTTGCCCGGATTATCAGAATCTATGACCAGCACCGTACCGGCCTCGATGTTGTCCTCTTCCGTTACATCGAAGCCCTCTGCATAGTCAAGGCCCTCACCCAGTTCGAGCACGCTTGCACCTGTACCTTCACTTTGCACAAGTATATTTCCTCTGACAACCAGTTTACGTGTGGGAAGGCCAACATCCCCAATTCCGACATTACCACCATTGAACAAACTGAAGCCATACGCACTGAGCCTGACCTTCCATGCTCCTGTGTTGTCTCTTATCAAAACCTCTCCGTCTCCAGTCCCCATCTCATTAACATTAAATAACTCCGAGCCGTCCGAAGCATGGGCCGCAATCACATCCTCATTCGTTCCTCTGCTTATGACATCCAGCATAGCGGTCGGATTCGTAGTTCCAATGCCGACCTTACCATTGCTTTGTTTGGCAAAGAAGACATCCTTTGAGAAATCTGAATTGCATATCCTGAGCCCACCGATATCCGACATGTTAAAGATATGCCATTTCACATTGCTGCCTTCATACAATCGAATTCCTGTATCGTTACTTAAATCACTCTGCAGGTACATAAAGGAATCCGGCCAACCGGTTCCCTTTACGTGCAGGGCCGCCTCAGGACTGCCAGTTCCAATACCGACTCTGCCAATGTGGTCAACAAGAAATTCCGGGTTCCCAAGAGTGTCCTGAACTTCCAATCGATTGCCGCTGTTGGTAAAACCATCTCTAATGATTAAGCCTCCCACGTCTGAAGGCGATATTGGATTTCCCTTCATTTGAATAGATAGTCTTGCCTCGGGACTGGACGTACCGATGCCGACATTTCCAGAAGGAATCGAATACATATCATTCCCCAGGACCATCCAGTCGTTGTCCGCGCTGGCGTTGGCAGCGTAAAGCGCATAGGGCGTGGGTGTCAATTCCTGCCGAGGATTGAGGATGGTAAAAGGGTCGGTGGTGTCACCCGGCCGAACACTAATCTCAAGCCAGAGTGCATCACCATCGAATACATCCCCACCAAAATCCAGCTCAACTGTAAAGTAACCATCTATAACATCAACTCCCCGTAAAGCAACCGTACCATCCAACTGATTTCCATCCACCGGCGAGTCATACAACTCAAACTGAAACTCATAGATTCCATCCGCGGGAACATTGGCATCCATCATTCGTCCTTGGTACGTAAACGCTGTTCCCATCGGCGCCGCCTCGCTGACATTGACCTGGCACACCATCAGGCCCAGTACCAAAACCATAATCGCTGACACTTTTGCTTTGTTCATCTTCTTACCCTTTCAAAAAATGGTTGAATTTGGCGCGCATCTCCCTCGCACCGATATGCTCTAAAAAAATCCCTGGAAATGACTTGATAATATTACATTTCTGCACCACATCCTCTTTTTGGCTAAACTGATAGAAACAATATAATTATACACATTTCAAAGCCTATGTCAAGGAAAATTAATCTCGATTCCTGCGGGACAAAAGTAATATCTCGCGCTTCAAATATCATGCCATCAATGGTATAATGCCACTGTCAATGTAACACAGTTTAACGTATTGTTAATTAAACAGAGGCCAATCATGTCAGAAAACCTGAATCGTCGCGGCTTTTTGAAAAAATCTATGCTTACCTCTTCGTCTGCTGCATTAGCTGTAAGCATTAAAGACAAAGCCCTGTCAGCACAACAGCAAAAAGACAATACAAGGCCCGATGTCCGGCTGCCCAAATCAGATATTAAAGGCCTGCCCGCCGGTCGGATTGGGAATGTTAAGATTAGCAGAATTATCTGCGGCGGTAATCTAATCAGCGGATGGACACACAGCAGGGATTTGGCTTACGTCTCATCATTATCAAAGGCTTACAATACAGACCAAAAGAGCATGGAAACTCTCGAAATCGCTGAAGAAAATGGAATTAACACTATCATAGCCGGCAGCGCAAGAATCCAGAATAAGTATTGGAAGGAAAAAGGAGGAAAAATACAATGGATTGCGCAGGTACATCCAAAAGTAAAAGACCTCGAAAGTAATATAAAAGCGGCAATTGATAATGGGGCCGTTGGTGCTTATGTACATGGTGCTCTTGGTGACAAGTGGGTCAAAAATGGCCGCGTTGACCTTCTCGGAGAATGCGTCTCGTTTACCAAACAAAATGGATTAATCGCCGGCATCGGTGGACATTCCATTGAAGTGCCCATTGCATGTGAGAAAGCCGGAATAGATGTCGACTTTTATATGAAAACTCTGCATCATGGAAACTATTGGTCCGTCACCCCAAAAGAAAAAAGGGTAAAATGGAGTGTTGATAGTATGGGCCCCGATGATCACGACAATATTTGGTCCCTTTCCCCGGAACGAACTATCGAGTTCTTCAGAAAGGTGGACAAACCGTGGATAGCCTTTAAGGTCTTGGCCGCAGGAGCGATTCATCCCAAATCCGGCTTCAGGTATGCTTTTGAAAATGGTGCCGATTTTATCTGCGTTGGAATGTATGATTTTCAGGTTATCGAAGATGCCATTATTGCAAGAGACATACTATCATCAAATATGGATAGACAGCGTACCTGGCAGGCCTGATAAAACTTATACCCTAAAGAATGTGACAGGTTAGCCTGGACACTCAAACATATTGTGCAGAAACATATTGGAAAAGTCTCTGGGGAGCTTGGACCGAGATCCAATCCTACAATGCTACGCCGACTTGTTCCTGTCCTGAGCGTCGTTTGGACGGCCGAGGTCGGGGCTCTTGCTGTTCTGGCTGCTTGGCTTCTTTTTCAACGTCCCATGAAGTCCATTTGCTCTTGGCCTTGTCTGCTATGTCCAACACTCGCCCGATAACTTTTTCAGGAGTATCATCGAATGGGTCAACGACAAAAGCCTTGAGTCTGGCAGAAAGCTCATCAGAAATCTCAATTGTCTTCATAATTTTTCCTTCCGGTTACAAGTTCTCACTTACTGCAAATTAATCTCGGCCGACGGTTTATCACCAGCGCTTGCATTTCCACTCAATGCAGCCGTATTTCGATACCCACGTCCGAGAACAAAAGCTACAAACTAACCAATTAAAATATACAAATAATCTGCTCCGGCACCAAAAAATCAGTGAAGAAAACCGCGTAAATAGTTCAGGAATATGCCGGGTTCGAACATACCCGAAAAGGAGAGAATAGCCGCAGACAACATCAAAATCCCAACACCGCTTAAATACTGGCAATCGGCAACTGACAACTGATTTTATTCCGCTTTCTAACGTGCCCGGCCAAATAATAATCAAAAAACAATCACAACTACATAATCACTATGGTGTATAACATAACTTGCCGTAAACGCCCCTCTGCATCTGCTCCAAATCCTTTCTGCCCTCGGGAGTTTGAGGCGAACGGTCAGGATCATCCCTTTTGTCATTCCTGCCAAAGTCTATAGTGTCCTGACCTTTCCACTTTATGTATTCGCAGTGTGCGTCTGCATAGCTGATGGTCGCGCCGTCGCGGTGTCGGACCGGGGGCGGGTCTCCCCATGTCGCCTGACAATAATAAACGTGATAACTACTGTCCCTCACCTTGCCTATATCAATAAAAAGCAATTTGTTGTTTATCTTGGAAAGGTCGCCCCTGTTGTTGGCCCATACCTGGTCTGATTGAGTATTGTTCTGGGCCACGCCATTCATGGCATCGACTATGGCGTAGCTCACCCTATGTCCAACCATCCCGGCCGGGCACCGGTAAACCTTTGGCTCCTTGAGATATTCCCATAGGGCCCCGTTTCTGATGCCCTCGTCTATATTACTGCCATATATTTGTCTCCTTTTGGGCCAACCACTGCCGGTACCTACAACGCCTACCCATGCTTCCTCTAAGATAACGGGTGGAGAGCTGCCCGGCTGTATCCGGTC